>NZ_JBGCUL010000759.1:0-2204 GCF_054177685.1 Pseudomonas sp. P5_A2_2 | reverse complement strand
CGCAGGACCAGTTTGTCCTTGTAGCGCTCCAKGTTGCCGAACACGTCGGCATTGCGCCGGCTCGACAGGGTGATCGAACTGCCCGACGCAAAACTCAGCTTGCCAGCGTCAATCAGGTCGAAGGTCGAGTCCTGCAGGACCTCGGAATACATCGTCAGGTCTTCGAACGGTGAGTCGATCAGGCCGCACATCACAGAGTTGGCGATGGTGCCGATACCGGCTTGTAGCGGGCCGAGCTTGTTGGTCATGCGTCCGGCTGCCACTTCCTGTTTAAAGAAGTCGATCAAGTGATCGGCAATGGCTTGGGTATCGGCGTCCGGTGCCAGCACAGTGGAGGGTGAGTCGGCCTGGTTGGTGACCACGATGGCGACGATTTTTTCCGCTGGAATCGGGATGGCGGTGCTGCCGATGCGGTCGTCGACCTTGACCAGCGGAATCGGTGTACGGGTCGGACGGTAGGTCGGAATATAGATGTCGTGCAGACCTTCGAGATTCGGGTTGTGCGCCATGTTGATCTCGACGATCACGTGCTTGGCGAAAATCGCGAAGCTGGCCGAGTTGCCGACCGAGGTGGTTGGCACGATATGCCCTTGCTCGGTGATCGCCACGGCTTCAATCACGGCAATGTCCGGCAGTTTCAGTTGCTGGTTACGCAATTGCTCCACGGTTTCCGACAAGTGCTGGTCGATGAACATGACCTCGCCGGCATTGATCGCCTTGCGCAGGGTGCTGTCGACCTGAAACGGCATGCGTCGCGACAGCACGCCAGCTTCGGTCAACTGCTTGTCGAGGTCGTTGCCCAGGCTTGCGCCAGTCATCAGGCTGATCTTCAGCGGCGTGACCTTGGCGCGCTCGGCCAGCGCCTGGGGGACGGCCTTGGCTTCGCCGGCGCGAGTAAAGCCACTCATGCCGACGGTCATGCCGTCCTCAATCAGAGCGGCAGCGTCGGCAGCGCTCATCACTTTGTCCAACAACGAAGGCAGGCGAATACGGTCACGGTACATGGATTGTTATCTCGGGCAACAGGTAGCAGGACGTGCAGTCTAGTGAATTGCGCCAGCTTCTGTCCCGCTACCAAGGTCGCAATCGAGGCGTCTATTCCGGGCCTTTCAAGCAAAACACCGTTACCGGATCGGTAACAAAAGAATAGTTTGTCCGACGATTTGCGCAAACAAAAACGCCCCGACGAGTCGGGGCGTTCTGTGTGCCGCAGAGGGTTACTCGACAGCCTTGACCATGTCTTCGATGACCTTCTTGGCGTCACCGAACACCATCATGGTCTTGTCCAGGTAGAACAGYTCGTTGTCCAGACCGGCATAGCCGCTGGCCATCGAGCGCTTGTTGACGATGATGGTCTTGGCCTTGAACGCCTCGAGGATCGGCATGCCGGCAATCGGCGATTTCGGATCGTTCTTCGCCGCCGGGTTGACCACGTCGTTGGCSCCCAGCACCAGCACCACGTCGGCCTGGCCGAACTCGGAGTTGATGTCGTCCATCTCGAACACCTGGTCGTAAGGYACTTCGGCCTCGGCCAGCAACACGTTCATGTGCCCCGGCATGCGACCGGCCACCGGGTGGATCGCGTACTTCACGGTCACGCCGCGATGGGTCAGCTTCTCGGTCAGTTCCTTCAGTGCATGCTGCGCCCGCGCGACCGCCAGGCCGTAGCCCGGCACGATGATCACGGTGTCGGCGTTGGTCAGCAGGAAGGTCGCGTCGTCGGCCGAACCGGATTTCACCGGCCGGGCTTCTTTCGAGCCCGCCGGGCCGGCCGCCTCCGCCGTGTTGCCGAAACCACCGAGCAGCACATTAAAGAAGGAGCGGTTCATCGCCTTGCACATGATGTACGAGAGGATCGCACCGCTGGAGCCTACCAGCGAACCGGCGATGATCAGCATCGAGTTGTTCAGCGAGAAGCCGATGCCCGCCGCTGCCCAGCCGGAGTAGCTGTTGAGCATCGACACCACGACCGGCATGTCCGCGCCACCGATCGGGATGATGATCAGCACGCCGAGCACGAAGGCCAGGGCCAGCATCACGGCGAAGGCGGTGTAGTCGCCGGTGAGCATGAAGGTCACGCCCAGGCCCAGGGTGGCCAGGCCCAGCAGCAGGTTCAGCTTGTGCTGGCCGCTGAACTGGACCGGTGCACCCTGGAACAGGCGGAACTTGTACTTGCCGGCCAGCTTGCCGAAGGCAATGACCGA
>NZ_JBGCUL010000020.1:0-23558 GCF_054177685.1 Pseudomonas sp. P5_A2_2 | reverse complement strand
AGCCCACGGACAGTGGCTGGATACTCGGCGGCGGCCCGGCGTTGTTGATACCGACCGGCAGTGACGAATTGCTCGGCAGCGAGCAATGGGGCCTGGGCCCGACGGCGGTGGCGTTGAAACAGTCCAATGGCTGGACCCGAGGCATTCTGGCCAACCATATCTGGGGCCTGGACGGCAGCCCGCCAGACGACAAGGAAAAGGTCAACCAGACCTTCCTGCAACCCTTCCTCTCGTACACCACTCATACGTACACGACCTACGGGGTGAACACCGAGTCGACCTACAATTGGCAATCGCGCGAATGGTCGGTACCGATCAACCTGACGGTCACCCAACTGCTGAGAATCGGCGRCCAGCCGCTGACGGTGCAGGCCGGCCCGCGCTACTGGCTCGACAGCCCGGAAGACGGCCCACAAGGCTGGGGCTTTCGCGCCGCCGTGACGTTCCTGTTTCCACGCTGATACGCCGTTTCGGACGGCCTGGAGGAGACACCGCATGGACCGATTCACCGGCGGTTGTCTGTGCGGCAAGGTGCGCCTTGTCGCATCGGGGCGCCCGTTCCGGGTTGGCGTTTGTCACTGCCTCKACTGCCGCAAGCATCACGGGGCGCTGTTTCATGCGTCCGCGATATTTCATCAGGATGCGGTGACGATCGAAGGCGAAACACGTGACTACGCCGGGCGGCATTTCTGTCCGCACTGCGGTTCGTCGGTGTTCTCGCGCAGCGCAGACGAAGTCGAGGTGAACCTCGGATCCCTGGATGCCCCTGACCAGTTGACCCCAACCTACGAGAGCTGGATCGTGCGGCGCGAGGCCTGGTTGCCGGCGTTTGCGCTCACCCGACACTACGAGCGCGATCGAGATGCCACGGGGCGTTTTGAGGACTAGCGGCTATAATCTTTGGCGCCCCATGGGCCATTTGATCGACGCTGTAACTGAGCCTGGGGGCATATCCTGATTGGCAAGCTAACGCTCAAAAAAGCACGAACTCGATCGTCTGGCGATACCGTTTAGTTTTTCTTCTTGATGAGTTTATTCATGTAGTACTTTAGGCTAAAACGATCTTTTGGCCTTGGTTTGTAGTGGGTTTTGTTTCTTTGTGCAGGATCGATCACCATGGTTCCTGCGGTGTAGTAATAAAGTGCGATAGACCTGCGGGTGATGTGTTCTGGAGTCGTCAAAGGCTCTGGGTGCCCATGATTACTGTCTTTGTCCGTATTGAAAATGACACATCGATTGTAAATCGGCAGGATTTTTTTAAGGCAGGTCTTCATGTCGACATCCCAAAGTTCCAGGTTGCCGCCGTATTCCTCTCGCCAGTCTTCAGTCAGATAAATTATGATATTCAGTCGGCGCTCAACATTAAGCTTTTTGTTGAGCCTGAAGTCCGAGTGCACCCCCAGGAAACCACCGCTTTTGGTTTCATGCAGGCCGCCACCGACAAAGTAGGGGTCGGGTATCAAACCTTCGATGCCGGTGAGCTTTTCAAGAAATTGCAACATGGGGGCCGAGTTAAAGATGTTGAAAACAGCCTTCAAATGGGGCGCGCATTCGTTGGGACTGATTTGACGTTTTCGTTGACCTTTATAGCCTCGCTCGTAGAGCATTTCGTTATTGGTTGGCTCGGTTGGGAAGTGCGAGCAGATACTTGCAATCAGGTCTTCGTGCAAGAAGTTGTCGATGACTATGTGCGGAAATGGCGTAGCCTGAGTATAGCGACTGGTCAATGACTCACCAAAGGCGCTGGCGGCGTTTTGGTCGAAATCAAGCTCCGGGGACAGGGTGATAGGTAGTGCTTGAGTGATGGGTGCCATTACCGCTCCAATAACTTAATATAAAAACTTATAGGTGACGTCAAGCAGCGTTGAGCGCACGGCTCGTTGCGTCTATTCGTAACTTAGCTTTTTTTGTCGTCCTTGTTCAGACGCTTAAGGATGTTGTTGTACATTTTGGTTCGTCTATGAGTCTTGTCATAGCCACCAGCCGCTGCGACAGTGCCGGCCTGAATGTGATCCAGATAACTGAAGATTTTACGCGGCGATAACATTTCAACGACATAGCCAAGCTCGGTCATGCGGTCCTGGAGTGTATAGCCTGGTACACGGTCATCCATCGAAAAATGCAAGTTGTGCTGTTTGATGAGTTTGCAGTTCCACAAGGTGCAGAAACTTTTCAAGTAGACTTCTTTGTACGGTTTTGGTTCTCTGGAACGCAATCCCATCGAGATTTTCAGGCGCCTGAAATGATGTTTGAATAGTCGCGAGCTAAAGCGCCAAAAAGTTCTGGTGGTGCCGCGGTTTAATTGCTCAACACAACCGACGGCAACGACGTTCGGGTTTTTTAAGCATTTATTCATCATCATCGGAAAAACATTTTTATCGAAAACAAACGTATCAGTGTGCATCAAGAATAAATAATCGGTTTCAATCCGCTCCAGCACCAGGTCAAGTGCCTTGCCATGCGCGATGTGGCCTGGTTCTGGTTCGGTTACAGAACGCTCGATTAAATTGATCCAGTCAAGCGTTCGTAAATACTCAGTGCTTTCATCGGCGGAGTAGTTGTCAACTACCCATATTGGGACGCCTTTGGTGCCCACATGCTGGTGCAATAAGTCCAGGCATATCTTGGTGATTTCCGGTGTTTTGTAATTCACTATGACGATGCTGAAAGCTTTAGAGCTTTCGGGCGGAGAATCAGGGTTGTTCATTGTTCAGGTGCTCAATGGTATTGTATTTAGTTGTAGAAGTAGTTGAATCTGCATGCAGATTCTGCTTGTTTTTCTACGCAAAATTTTCGTGGCTATAGAGCACATTTTGTTGGATCGCTTTGTTATGCATAACAACCATAGCTTACTCAGGCCTGATGGAGCGCAGTAGAGTGGACTTCATCGTATAAGGATCTGCTCTATAGGTAAATATCCGTGACTTGATTCGTTGAATCAGGAGGCTGCTCAGGCGAGCGTCTGCCCGGGAGCAACGTGCACGCACGAAGCCTGATATGGCGTAAAGCCAGTGACACAACAGCCCGCCATCCACTGAGAGGGTGGCGGGCTGTTGTTCAGCGTTTCAGTGGGGGCTATTGAATTCAGCTCACAGTTTGTAGCCAATCTGCCGCAACAGGTTCTTGCGCCACTGGATGTCTTCATCGCCTTCAATGTCATTGGCACGCAAGCCATCCACTACGCCCAGGATTGCTCGCCCTTGTTCCGTCTCGGCGAGAATCACTTCGGTTGGATTGGCTGTTGCACAAAAAATACGACATACCTCTGGAACCATTTTGATGGTGTTCAACACGTTCAGCGGATAGAAGCCATCGCCCAGGAAAATGATGAAGCTATGGCCTGCGCCGATGGCTTTCGCATTCTTCTGTGCAAGTTCAATCATTGAGGTATCGGTGCCAGACCATCGCACCAGGCACTTGCCAGAGGCTTCACAAAAGGCCACGCCAAACTGGATACCTGGCACGGCATTAACCAGCGCTTCGTGGATGTCCTCGACGGACTTGATGAAGTGAGTCTGACCCAAAATGAAATTCGTCATATCCGGTTTATCGATTTTCAACGTGATGAGTTGCATCTCAAACGCCTCCTTTCACGATGTTGCTACCAGAGTCTGTCAACAAACCAAGCATAGCTACTCATGGGTTATCGCTGCTTCCACTGAAGGAACTCGAGGAGACCCTGGCTGGGCCACGCTGGCCCTCAGCGCTCTGGCTACCTGGGTCTGGATCGCGTAGGCAGKCGTTTCAACGGCTGAGTAATCACGGGTATAGCGAGTGGCGAACTCGCTGACGCCCCATTGCTGGTACTGCTGCACGTGCTTCAGTTCGTGCGCCCACAGCGCGACATTGTTCAGTGCATCATCGGGACTGCGAAAGACGATGATGTCGACAAGGGTGACTGCATTGACATCGGGATTCTGCAGCATGGTGTTTGCGGCGTTCAATTCCGCATCGTCGCCAACCTTGTAGCGAGCCGAATCGAGCACTCCAATGTCATAGTAGGGTTCGAGCTGGGCCCGGATATTCAGCGGGACTGGCCGGATATCACCCGTTGCCAGGGTATTGCGCGATTGCACGATCCAGCTCTGTAAACCGGCGGCCGCTATCTGGTTCATGTTATCGAAGATCTCCCCAACGTCCCCTTTGGAGCCTGGAGCACAAAAACAAGCGCCCACGCAGACCTGGTACTGTCCTTGCGGGCAGGCGAAAGCAGAGGACGAAGTACCAACGCAGAAAAGCGCTATCGCCAAGCGGACAAGTTGGCGCATAAAGGCAGGTGACAATTGGTTCTCCCAGAGGCAATGGCGGTCGGCAGGCGATGATTCGGGCAGGTTGTCCTGCCACGTGTTGGACCGCACTGGGTGCCGTTCGATTCCCTGGGGTCCACATAATATTCAGGCCATTGCCCATATCGTTCTGGAGCTTGCATGAAAGTTGGCGTGATTTCCGATACCCACGGCTTGCTCCGTCCCGAAGCGCTTGCCGCCCTGGCGGGGTGCGAGCAGATCATTCATGCCGGCGACATCGGTAGCCCGGAAATTCTTCACCGACTGGCGTCTATCGCTGCGCTGCACGTCGTGCGCGGGAACAATGATCAAAACCAGGCATGGGCAGGAAATCTCCCTGATTTTCTGCGATTGGACCTCAACGGTTGGCAGACGCTGTTGGTGCATGACATTGCCGATGTTCCGGTCGATCTGGACCCAGGCATAAAGCTGGTGATCACCGGCCACTCCCACAAGCCACGCATGGAATGGCGTGAGGAGCGATTGTTTGTCAATCCTGGCAGCGCGGGGCGACGACGCTTCAAGCTGCCTGTCACGCTGGCCCTGCTCGAAGTAACGGCGACTTCGATTGAGCCTCGGTTGCTAGACCTGTTGGAGCAGCCCCCGGATTGATTGAACCCTTGACGATTTGAAACAGCAATATTCAGAAAATACAAATGAGAATATGTATTAAATGCTGGTGATACGTCATCAGAGTTCTTTCAGGAAGCCCAGTAGCAGTTCATTGACCTCTGTCGCGCGCTCTCGCTGTATCCAGTGGCCGGCATCTTCGAGGATATGACTCCCACGCAGGCCCGGCAGTGTCTGCGCGAAAGCTTCGATCTGCTGCGGAGCGCCCGGAAACTTCAGCACGGCGTCGCGGCTCCCGGCAATGAACATCGAGGGCTGGCGGATAATGCAACCGCGCCAGGGTGCCAGCAGTGCCCATGAGCGAGTCATGTTGCGGTACCAGTTCAAGCCGCCGCGAAATCCGCTGCGGGTGAATTCGCCGGTGTAGTAGGCAATATCCGCAAGGCTTAGCCAGGCTGGCAGGGTTTCTGGCTCGATCATCCCCCCCAGGAAACCCTGGCCTGGCTGCAGCCGGCCGAACACCGGCCCATCGGGCCCGTCACCCGAACCACTGAAGTAGATACGCCGGATCGACGACTCGACATCGCTTTCCAGCTCGGCCTCGGCCACACCCGGCGTCTGGAAGTACTGGATATAAAAGTCGCTGATACCCCGCGAGGCAAGCGCGCTCAGGAGCTCCACGCGACCCGGTGGCGAGAAGGGCACGCTCATGCCGATCACTGCGCGGAACAGATCGGGTCGCATCATTGCTGCGCTCCATGCCACCAGCGCGCCCCAGTCATGACCGACGATCACGGCTTGTTGTTCGCCGAGTGCGTTGACCAACTCCACCATGTCGCCTACCAGGTGGAGCGTGGTGTAGGCGTCGGGTTCGGCCGGCGCATCGGTGCCGCCATAGCCACGCATGTCGGGCGCGACCGCTCTATAGCCAGCGCTCGCCAACGCCGCAAGCTGGTTGCGCCACGAGTACCACAGCTCCGGGAAACCGTGGCATAGCAAGACCAACGGGCCGCAACCTTGCGTTGCTACCTGCATGCGGATGCCATTGATGTCGAGTATTTCGAGGTGTGGCTCGTTCATGTGCGCTTCCTGCCATTCAAGCGATGGACTCCAGCAACCGCGGCAGATTCGCCTGAGCCTTCTGCCGGCTGACAGAGAGCCGATACAGTTGTGCCATTTTCTCGGTGTCGGTTTCTTGCAGGCCCCTGAGCACCGCCGTCAGAAAGAATAAGCGCGACTGCCTGATCCAGCGCGACAGGCCTTCATGCTCTGCCCAGCGTAGTTGGTTACCCAGGTACACCGCCCACATTCTGATCCAGTCCGTGGGGACGTGAGGCGGGGGCACCATCGTGCAAAGCGCGTTCATTTGCGCTTGATCGGTCAGGTGGCTTTCCACATAAGCGATCAGGGCCGCGCTGAACACGGGTTGGCAACTGCTGACCATCAACAGGTTGATCCTGGCGCCGTCGAACACCTTCATTTCAGGCAGTGACGGGATGGCACTGGCGCTGCAATCAATGTGCAGAGTATCCGGGCTCGTGGCGATGCTGCCCCGGTCGAGCACGATGCGCGCTGGCTCGATAGCTCGCACCCTGCCCAGGCGCACAATGTTGCCGATGCGTCGAAGCTCGCGTAATTCCGCTTGTGTGACGGTGGCGCAGCGGTAAGCAGTGGGTTCGACGGACTTATCCAGGCGCAGGAGCTGGCCAGCCGCCTCAAGTCTTGCGAACAGGTCCGGGATCGAGCCTGCGGCTGCGATGGCCTCGAATTGTGCCATGAGGCCGCCGACTGTTCGTTCGAAGCTGTCGGGGCCGGGTTGCAGGTTGGCCCGGTCGATCAACCACGGATCGTTCGGCATGATCCAGCAGATTTTTGCGGGCGCAACACCGTTTTGCAGACACCACAGGCACGCGTCGATCCCGGTCTTGCCCGACCCCACCACTACGTAGCCAGAGTGGGGGTGCCGGATCTTCGGCAGGTCGTTCAGTGGCACGCATTGTACGCCGGCCTCCACCCTGTACCTGGGCGGGTGGGTCGAGGGAACTGCCGTCTGGGCATGGGTGGCGTCTACCACCTTTTTGTGCACCCGGACCTGATGGTTTACGCCGCTGACCTGCGAGGTAAACCGGTGGTCGTCAATGCGGTCGCCGGTGTAGTTGCACATGGGGAAGTAACGGACTTGACCTGACGGCAGAAACTGCTGATTCATCACCTGGTCGAAGTAGCTCACCACCTCGGCGCCGGAGGCCAGCTCATACAAGCCCTCGTTGAGTGCCGCCTGGTCTTTCGTTCCGCTGCCCAGTTCCCGTGAGTTGACGCCATAGAAGGCCGAGGGCTGGTGCAATCGTACGAACGGGTAGGCGTCATTCCAGTGCCCGCCAGGTCGGTCGTGTCGATCCACCATTATCATGCGTGCATTCGTTTCCTTGAGTAGCGTATCGACGAAAGCCATGGCCGTCGCGCCAGCACCGATGATCAGGTAGTCGGTTTCGATCAGGTTTGCGTCCATATGCTTTCGCCTTTCTGAAGGTTCCCCCCTCAACTTCAGAAGATTAGCCACCTGTACCGAGCCCAATAGAACGAATGCTCCTCACACAAATAACCGATGGAATTAATGGTTGGAGTGTGGGTTGCGACTCTCCAGTCGATGCAATACCTGACGTTCTGGCGTATGCACGTAGTGGCTCGACACTCGCGCATTCAAACGCCAGTTCGGTACCTCCCAAGGCGCCTGGTGCAGACAATCAGCAAGCAAAAGTCCGGTGCCGGGAATCACCCGGCCGTTACTCAATAAGCTGATCGATCAACACCGCGTTGGTATAGATCAAGCTGCCGTCGCTCGCACGGTGCCCGACCAGATGAAACTGACCGCGTTCGTCGTGCAGATAGACTCGCATTTGACAGTCGGACAAGGGGGCGTATCCCTCCGGCATGATCAACTCCATCGAGTCCATATCGACATCGACCATGGACTCACGCTCGTGGGAATTCTGCAAGCGCTCTTCGGCCTCCTCCAGACGGACATGCAGAGGGCCGTCGACGTAAAAATGGATCTCACCGATCGGGATGGACTTCTGGTCGGGGCTGGGCTTGCACCAGCCTTCGATCGTCAGGGCACTCATGACGAAACCTCCCATGTGGTTTGCTGAACGCTGTAGCTATCGTCTCTGCTCAAGGTCATCACTTACGTTTGATGACTACACAAGGGCAGGGTTCATCCTTTGGGGCCGCTTGCGGTCGCACTCTGCCGTTCGTCATCAGAAATCAAGTATAGCTGGCAACCGGAACTTCCTTGTCAGCCTCACGGTACAAGCCGATGGCTCTATACTTCTCACTGACTTTACCCGCCCGGCTGGGTGGTATTTGTCTGCCCTGCCTGGACGTAAGTGGCGATGCTGTTGCATAACCAATGAACAACAGGAATAGGATGAAGAGGAAATGGCAATAGCAATTGTCCTGATACTAATCGTTATTGCATCAGTGCTATTCAACATACTAGCGCCCTGGCAGGCGACACCGGCAGCTTCCAACTGGGGCTCTATAGACACCACCCTGTTCATCACCCTGGTCATTAGCGGAATATTTTTCATTGCCATCACGGTATTCATGGCGATAGCGGTGATGCGCTTTCGTCACAAGAAGGGGTCTCGGGCGGCCTATCAGCCAGAAAATAAAAAGCTGGAGTTATGGTTGATTATCGTTACCTCGCTAGGGATTGCCGGGATGTTGGCGCCTGGTCTGGTTGTTTATAACGATTTCATCCGGGTGCCGAACAATGCTTACGAACTTGAAGTGGTCGCCCAGCAGTGGCAGTGGGCCTTTCGTTTTCCCGGCCAGGACGGGAAGTTGGGCAAGTCGGATATCAAGTTTGTTGATTCCGCCAATCCCCTCGGCGTTGATCCCAAGGATCCTGCAGGGCAGGACGATGTGCTGGTAATGAATAATGAAGTTCGCCTTCCGCTCGATCGGCCGGTGAAAGTCTTGCTGCGCGCTAAAGATGTCCTGCACGATTTCTATGTACCGCAAATTCGCAGCAAGATGGATATGGTGCCTGGGATGGTGTCGTACTTTTGGTTTACGCCGACTAAAACCGGAAAATACGAAGTCCTTTGCGCTGAATATTGTGGCGTAGGTCATTACAACATGCGTGGCCATATGATCGTGGAGGAACAGGCCGTCTTCGATCAATGGCTAAAAGGCCAACCGACTTTTGCGCAGACATTGACGACGGCGGCCAGGCCCAGTCGGGACAGCGTGCTGGAAAAAGGCCGCCAGTTGGTCGAACAACATGGCTGCAAGGCCTGTCATAGCCAGGATGGCAGTGCCAGTCTCGGCCCGGGATGGAAGGATTTGTACGGCCGCACTGAACAGCTTGCCGATGGCTCCCGTGTGCAGGTCGACGAGGCCTACCTGAAAGAGTCGATTCTCGATCCAAAGGCCCGCCTGGTACAGGGCTACCCGCCAGTGATGGTGGCCTATACTCTCAATGACGATGAACTGGGTGCTGTCATCGCACTGATCAAATCACTGAGTGCTGCGGGGCAAGGCGCTGAACCTTCGACTGGCGAAGCGTCGAGCCCGGGTGAAGACCTGGTGGCGCAGGGGCAGCGACTGGCCGGGTCGCTCGGCTGTCTGGCCTGCCACAGTGTCGATGGCAACAAGGGCGTCGGTCCCAGCTGGCAGGGCCTGTATGGCAAGACCGAAACCCTTGCCGACGATACGAGCGTGAAGGTCGATGAGGGCTATCTCAAAGATTCGGTTCTTCATCCCAATGCCAAAATCGTCAAGGGCTATGCAGCCGTGATGCCGGCCCTGGCGCCGAGTGACAAGGAGCTGGATGCACTGATCGCTTTTATCAAATCCAAAGCGAATACTGATGCTGATGCGAGCAAGGCGCAGCCAGGGAAGTAGCCGTAAAGCAGCCAGAAATACACTGAAACTTCGGCAGGAGGATGACGTGATGGCCTATGCGGAGCAAGCCGAGACAGAAGCATTGCACGAGCCCAAGAGTTTCCTGACCAAATACATCTGGAGTCAGGACCACAAGGTCATAGCCATTCAATATTCCTTGACGGCTTTGTTCGTGGGGCTTATCGCTTTGGTGTTGTCCGACTTGATGCGCCTGCAGATAGGTTTCCCCGGCAGTTTGGCGTTCATGGACGCCAGTACTTATTATCAGGCGATGACCATGCACGGCATGATCATGGTCATTTACTTGCTGACGGCCTTGTTTCTGGGGGGCTTCGGCAACTATCTGATCCCACTGATGGTGGGTTCCCGCGACATGGTCTTCCCTTATGTCAACATGCTGAGTTACTGGACCTACCTGCTGGCGGTACTGGTGTTGCTCGCCGGTTTCTTTGTGCCTGGCGGCCCCACGGGGTCAGGCTGGACGCTCTATCCGCCGCAGTCCATTACTCAGGGGACACCGGGAGTGGAGTGGGGCATCGTACTGATGCTCGTCTCACTGGCGATTTTTATTGTCGCAACCACCATGGGCGGCTTGAACTACGTCACCACGGTATTGCAGGCGCGCACGCATGGCATGACATTGTTTCGCATGCCGCTCTCGGTATGGGGAATCTTCATGGCCTCGATCATGGCCTTGCTGGCCTTCCCGGCGTTGTTTGTCAGCGCGATCATGATGCTGTTCGACAAGCTATTGGGTACCAGCTTCTTTATGCCGGCGATGGTCTCGCTGGGGCAGCAGCTCGGTCATCAGGGTGGCAGCCCGATATTGTTCCAGCACCTGTTCTGGTTCTTCGGCCACCCGGAGGTCTACATCGTTGCTCTCCCTGCATTTGGCCTGGTCTCCGACTTGATCAGCACCCATGCGCGTAAAAATATCTTCGGCTACCGAATGATGGTGTGGGCCATTATCGCGATTGGCGTACTCAGTTTTGTGGTCTGGGCACACCATATGTATGTCAGCGGAATGAACCCGTACTTTGGCTTTTTTTTCGCCGTCACCACTTTGATCATCGCGGTGCCGACCGCGCTGAAAGTCTATAACTGGATATTGACCCTGTGGCGCGGCGACATCCATCTGACCGTGCCGATGCTGTTTGCCCTGGCCTTTATCGTCACCTTCCTGGTCGGCGGTCTGACCGGGTTGTTTCTGGGCAATGTGATCGTGGATATACCGCTCTCGGACACTTATTTCGTCGTGGCCCACTTTCATATGGTCATGGGGGTCGCACCGGTACTGGTGGTATTCGGCGGCATTTATCACTGGTTTCCGAAAGTGACCGGGCGCATGACGAACGATACCCTGGGCAAGCTGCATTTCTGGATTACCTTTGTGGGCACCTACGCCATCTTCTTCCCCATGCACTACCTGGGTTTCCAGGGCATGCCACGCCGCTACTACGCCTATGAAAACTACGCGTTCATCCCGCAGTCCGCGCAAGAGTTGAATGTTTTCATTACGGTGGTCGCATTGACTGTCGGGGTTTCCCAATTGCTGTTCCTGTTCAACCTGGCCTGGAGTGTGTTCAAAGGCAAGCCCGCAGGCAGTAATCCCTGGGGCGCGGCCAGCCTGGAATGGCAAACGCCGGACACTCCGCCGAAACACGGTAACTGGGGAGAGAAATTGCCGGTCGTGCATCGCTGGGCCTATGACTACAGCGTGCCGGGGATAGAACAGGATTTTGTGCCGCAAACGGTTTCCGCCGAGGAGCTGGAGCACATGCGGCAACTCAGTGCCGGAACTAAAATCGCGGACGCCAAGACATGAACAGGCTGCTATTGAGAAACGCCGGCGGCGCTGATCCCGGCGGCAGTTGGAGTCACGACCCTGGGGGTATTCAGGCCGCCGAGGGGGCCGATCGAAGCCAAACCGCAAGAGTAGGCCTGCGCCTGTTTCTGGTGGTGGTGAGTTCGTTATTCTTCCTCTTCCTGATCGCCTTTGTCGCCCGTTCACAAATGGCCGACTGGGAACCCCTGACAGAGCCTTTGGCGCCGTTAGGCAATCTCCGGCCGCTCTGGCTGAACTCGGCTTTTCTGGTACTCAGTTGCATCGCACTGCAGTGGTCGCGCATGGCCGCCCGACAGGCTCGACCGGGCGCAACCATGATTGGTTTTGCATTGGGGGGCGTCTTTGCCATTGCCTTTCTGGCGGGGCAACTCTGGGTCTGGCAGCAGTTTGTCGCCTGGGGCTACTTTGTCGCCAGCAATCCGGCCAACAGTTTCTTCTATCTGTTGACCGGCCTGCATGGGCTCCACCTGCTGGGCGGGCTGATCGCCTGGTGCTGGATCCTCGCCAAATTTCTGCGTCATGTGCCATTGGCGCAACTTGGCGCCAGCGTCGAGCTCTGCGCCATCTATTGGCATTACTTGCTGGGCCTTTGGTTCGTGCTTTTCGCGCTGCTGGCCAGCACGCCGCAAACCTATGAAGCCATCGCCAGATTCTGCGGCCTGAGGTGAAAAGCCATGGCATTGCACCCACTAGCCCAAACCCAAGCCCAAACCGAGCCCCGTTCATCCAATCCACCAGGTTCGCCACCTGCACCGGGATGGCAGGGCATTGCCAGCGACTGGTCCTCGGATAGGGAGGCCTTCAAGCAGGTCCCCTGGGGCAAGGCGATGATGTGGATATTCCTGCTCAGCGACACTTTTATATTCACCTGTTTTCTGACCGGCTACATGTCGGTACGTATGGCTATTACCACCGCCTGGCCGAACCCCAGTGAAGTGTTCGCATTGACGATCGGCGGAAGAGAGATCCCGCTTATTCTGATCGCCATCATGACCTTTGTGCTGATCAGCAGCAGCGGCACCATGGCCATGGCCGTCAATTTCGCCTATCGCCGTGATCGCGTGAAAACCACGGCCCTGATGCTGGCGACCGCTGCCTTGGGGGTGACCTTCGTCAGCATGCAAGCTTTTGAATGGAGCAAGCTCATCGCAGAAGGGGTGCGTCCCTGGGGGAACCCCATGGGGGCGGCGCAATTTGGTGCAAGCTTTTTCATGATTACCGGTTTCCACGGACTGCATGTGTCAATCGGCGCCATCTACCTCAGCATTGTGGCGCGCAAAGTATTGCGGGGAGATTATGAGCGCTCCGGAAACTATCAGAACGTCGAGATAGCCGGGCTTTACTGGCACTTCGTGGATTTGGTGTGGGTGTTTATTTTTGCATTCTTCTATTTATGGTAGAGGAACACGGTGATGGCACAGGCTCAGAGTCAGCAACATCCAATCAGTTTGTACCTTAAAATTTGGGGGCTGTTATTCGTCCTCAGCACGATGTCGTACCTTGTCGACTATTTCCACTTCCATGGCTACCTTCGGTGGTTCCTGATTATCACTTTCATGTTGTTGAAGGCAGGTTTAATTGTCTCCATCTTCATGCATATGGCCTGGGAGCGGCTGGCCCTGGTCTATGCCATATTGGTGCCGCCTTTGTGTTTACTGGTGCTGGTCGGACTGATGGCCACCGAAGCAGACTATGTCTTCCTCAGTCGGGTCATTTTCTTCGGCCAATAAGCCGCTTTCGGATGGCCATCAGTTTCCAGACGCTAACCCGATATCACTCGCTTGAACTGATGCCATTTGTGCTGCCAGGCCACTGTCCAGTGGGGAGCTGCCGCTCCCGTGCCGGCGATCTTCAGATTTGGATGATGATCGATTACCTGGTCCAGGATCGATTCCTGATCCGGTTCAACATCCACGAAGAAAATATGTTTGCCCTCTTTTACCACCTGCTTGAAATTGCGGAAGTGAGTGTTCGGCACCTGGAACCCAAAAAAACCGCCTTCCCAGATGCAGAAGCCCAAAATAACAATGGCCAGGAAGACAAAAGGCATCCAGCCTGCGGCGGATTCGGTCCAGCCCATCCAATAGGCGCCACCCAGGACCAGTACTGCGAGGGGCAGACCGACCACAGCACCAATCTCACCGGAATGAACAGCATCTTGTTCCATTAACGAGTTGACCTCGTGGAGGTGATGTTCTTCGACATCAGCAACTTTTTCACTGAGTACATGAATCTGTTCAGAATTGATGCCGCTGGCTTCCAACTCATTTTCAACTGTTTCGAGATCGTTGAGATTGTCACTGATGTAATAGTGCCGATTCATGCCACACCTCCAAACCCAAGTTTGCCGTAGACCTCCTTTGTCCGGCAGCCGTTAACAACCGAGATTTGCAGTCAGTAGCTGTGCCGTGGGGAACGTTGCACACTTCTTGCAATCTGAAAAAAAGTATAGCACTCGCCAGCAYGCCCCCTAGTTGATCTGCACTATGACCGGTCCTTCGGTTACGATCGGCGGGTTGGCGCGGATACTCGAGGTGTTTTTCTGAATCCAGTCACGCGCCACTTTCAGGCTCGCATCACAGCCGGCCTTGTCTGTGCAAACAGTGATCGCCGTACCACCGTCACCCGTATTGAGCAATGTGTAGCTGACGAGGCCAGGCACTGTCCGCAAGGTCGCTTCGATGTCGTCTTTGCGCTCTTCCAGACGCTCGAAAAGCTGCTTCGCTCCCGTACCCAGGTAGGTTCTTATCACCGCGTACATAGTCGTCTCCTTTGGGAGTACCGTCTTGATGCCCATCCAGATCCGTTGATGGCCGCAATCACACAAGTTTCAGCTCGCCCTGATTCATTAAGCTTAGCCAAACGCCGGCGACAACCGAAATGCAACGACCACCGGCCCATCGCAAACATCAAAAAACGCGGAGCCAACTGAAAACCCGGCGCTAACTGAACCTTGAACATTGACGCAACTGCGCCGGGCTCACGCCAAGGCGTTGCTTGAAGGTGGTCGCCATGTGTGCCTGGGAGTTGAAACCGCAGGCGTAGGCGATCTGCGTCAGCGTGGCAGTCGAATCGCGCATCAGGGCTCGGGCCCTGGCGAGGCGTCGGTCGATCAGGTAGCCGTGCGGGCTTTTGCCTGTGACGTTTTTGAAGGACCGCATGAAATAGCCTTCGGACAATCCAAGCACGCCCGCCATCGCCGATACGCTCAACGGACCATCGAGGCCCGCATCAATGAACTCATCGAGCAAGCGCATCCGGTTGCCCGTTATCGAGCCAGGGGGCGCTGCCGACACTGCTTCGCTACCCGTCGCCCGCTCAGACAATGCCAGTGCCCAGGCCTCCCAATCGTCCTCCACGCAAGCGTGCAACAGCGCGATGCGCATTCGCCATGCGAGGGCAGTGGCCTGCCGGTCGATGCGATTGTTGAAGGCACGATCCCCGACCAGCACAACACCGTCGGTGCGCATCACCCGCAGGTATTCACCGCCCGTGGGTGATTCGGACAACACGTCACACCCGGCGGGAACGAACGCCAGGCCGTTGGGCATGGCATCGAAGGGTTGTACCCGGTCACTGCCGATAGCGTGCAGGCCTCTCTGGCTGTCGAAGGCAAAGCCAATTCCCGCCTGGGTCGCCACATATCGGGTCGCGTACGCGCTTGCGGGGAGCAATTCAATCGACCACGCACCGGCCTCGATACGGCGGACCGGTTCGGACAGAAGTGGTGGCGTCATGCGGTTTCGATAGCTCATGAACACCATAGTAGTGAAGAGGGGGGACAAAAGTCAGGTCAGTTTTTTGAAAGCCGGCGTACTGCGTCCGTGTCCAGACTGGGCAACATCTCAGGGGGATAACTCATGCACAGACTGACTCGCGACGATATCGAACAGGCAGCACGCAACGTTTACCAGGTCATGCCGGCCACCGCCCAGTACCCATGGCCGTTGCTGGCTCGGCGGTTGGGTTGCACGGTGTGGGTCAAGCACGAAAATCACACGCCTACCGGTGCTTTCAAAGTGCGCGGCGGTATCACCTTCATGCATTGGCTCAAACGCGAGCACCCAGGCGCGAAGGGCATTGTCAGCGCTACCCGCGGCAACCATGGCCAGAGCCTGGCGCTGGCGGCTGGCGCTCTGGGTTTGCGGGCGTTGATCGTCGTGCCGCAAGGTAACTCGGTAGAAAAGAACAACGCCATGCGCGGCTTTGGCGCTGAAGTGGTCGAGTATGGCCGCGATTTCGATGATGCCCGTGAAGAGGCTGCACGCCTTGCGCACGTGCATGACCTGTTCCTGGTTCCGCCGTT
Source organism: Pseudomonas sp. P5_A2_2 (assembly GCF_054177685.1). NCBI lineage: Bacteria > Pseudomonadati > Pseudomonadota > Gammaproteobacteria > Pseudomonadales > Pseudomonadaceae > Pseudomonas > Pseudomonas sp. P5_A2_2. The sequence goes on along the minus strand of NZ_JBGCUL010000020.1, from coordinate 7,639 downwards.
TCACACCGAGCTGGTCAAAGGCGTCGCCACTTATGCGCTGGAGCTGTTCAACGCAGCGCCAGACCTGGATACCGTATATGTACCGATTGGCTGTGGATCGGGGATTTGCGGGGTGATCGCCGCCCGCGATGCGCTAGGCCTGAACACCCGGGTGGTGGGCGTGGTTTCCACGGAGGCGGCCGCCGCACAGTTGTCGTTTGACACCGGAGTCCTATGCGAAACCGCCTCGGCAACCACCTTTGCCGACGGTCTGGCCGTACGCAAGCCGGTGCCTGAGGCCTTTGCCGTCTACGCGCAGGGTGCGGCGCGGATCGTATCGGTCAGCGATGACCAGATCGCCGAGGCCATGCGCGTGTATTACACCGATACCCATAACCTCGCTGAGGGGGCCGGTGCGGCGGCGTTGGCAGCGCTGATTTCGGAACGTGAAGCCATGTCGGGAAGAAGGGTGGGTGTGATTCTGTCCGGTGGCAACGTCGACAGATCGGTGTATGCGCAAGTGATTGCATAAAGGCGCAATGACCTTGGTTACATAAACTTGGCCACATAAATTTGAAATGCACGGCGTTGCTCGACACAATCGCGCCCCGATCCGGCCAAAGGCGCCGGACGTTCGTGGTGAAAAGGGGCCGCAGGTGAACGAACAGACATTGTCCATGCGCCTGGAGCGCGTGGCGGCGCATGTGCCAGCCGGCGCGCGCCTGGCCGATATCGGCTCGGATCACGGCTACCTGCCGGTGGCGTTGATGCGCCGTGGCGCCATCGCGGCGGCGGTGGCCGGCGAGGTGGCGTTGACGCCGTTCCGCGCGGCCGAACGCACCGTGCGCGAGAATGGCCTGGACCCGCAGATCACCGTGCGTCTGGCCAACGGCCTGGCGGCAATCGAGCCGGGAGACGGGATCACGGCGATCAGCATCTGCGGTATGGGCGGCGAAACGATCCGCGACATTCTCGACAGCGGCAAGGCGTACCTGAGCGGTCAGGAGCGCCTGATCCTGCAACCCAACGGCGGCGAACAGCCACTGCGCCAATGGCTGATGGACAATGGCTACCGCATCCTCTGCGAGGAAGTGCTGCGGGAAAATCGTTTCGACTACGAAATCATCATCGCCGAGCACGCCGGGCCGGTGATGTACACCGCCGAGGAGCTGTACTTCGGCCCATTGCAGATGCAGGCCCGCAGTCCGGCGTTCCTGCTCAAATGGCAGCGCAAGCTGCGCCAGAAGCAGAAGACCCTGACCCACTTTGCCCGGGTACAACAGGCCGTGCCCGAAGAAAAGGTGCAGGACATCGCGCGTCAGGCCCGGTGGATCACCGAGTTGCTGGCTTGAGCCCGATCCGGGGTTCGTACGCGCCTTCGCTTACTCCGGCGATGGGTCCAGCTTTTTTCCGGAGCCATTGCCTTTGGCCTGACGGGCGCTGCGACGCAGTTCTTGTGGCGTGCGCCCCACGACTCGCACGAAGCTGCGAAGCATGTGATCGGCATCGCCGAACCCGAAGCACCTGGCGATCTCTTCGAAAGTCTGGTGCCCGTCCTCAACCAATGGCCGCGCAGACTCGATACGCAGACGCTCGATAGCTTTCGCCGGCGTCACCCCCACCGATGCCGCGAAGACGCGGCCAAACTGGCGCACGCTCATATGTGCAACGTCTGCCAGGCGTTCAACCGACAGATCATCACGAAGATGATCGCGCACATGGCTCAGCACCGTGCGGATCCGATCCGAGCCAGGGTCGAAATCCAGCAGCGAAGAGAACTGATACTGACCACCGGGTCGCCGATAGTAGACCACCAGCATGCGCGCGACGGAGCGTGACACTTCCTTGCCCAAGTCCTGCTCGATCATCGCCAGGGCCATGTCGATGCCAGCCGACATGCCAGCGGACGTCCAGACATTGCCGTCTTCGGTCCAGATACGATCTCCGTCCACCCGCAGTGACGGATAGCGTGCCTGCAATTGTGGCGCGTAGTTCCAGTGCGTGGTCGCGACACGACCGTCGAGCAGGCCGCTCTCGGCCAGCAGGAAGGCGCCGGTGCAGACGCTGGCAGTGCGGCGAGCACGCGGGGACATCTGCCGTATCGCCGCTGCCATCGGCATCATCCGGTCATCGATCGGAGCGGTGGGGGCGCCGACGATGATCAGCGTGTCGAGATGGTCGACAACCTCCAGGGCTTGCGTCGCGACTTGCAGTCCGCTCGAAGCGCTGATCAATCCGCCTTCAAGCGAAGCGACTGTGAATCGATAGCCCGAAGCGGGGGCACGATTGGCGTTGGAGAAGGCTTCGAGCGGGCCGCTCAGATCCAGCAATACGAAGCCCGGGTAGACCAGGAAACATATGTGACGCTGCATGCACGGAACATCCAAAGACTGATTGGGGTGCCATAGTACGCACTTGTTGAATGGAAGGTCACGGGGGGCATCGAGCCACCCGCCTCATGCAAGGGGACCGGGCTTGTCGGCCGAAATCCAGGGATAAATGTCCATTTCGTGCCGTCTTCTCGCCGTACCGTAAATGCACCACCCCCACATTGCGGACGTGCAAAATGACCTTCAATCGAATTCATCCCGGCAGACTCCTCTCCTGCGCCACCTTGCTGGGGGCGATCCTGATGGCGCCCGGCATCGGCTTTGCCGCCGAGAACCCCTACGCCGATCCGGTCAAACCCGCGCTCCCGGCCTCCACCTTTCAATGGGATTCCAGTCGAACCGCGCTGGTCGTGATCGACCCGCAGATCGACTTCATGAGTCCGGAGGGTGCTGGATGGTCAATCTTCGGCCAGAGCGTTACCGAGCAGAACCTGGTGCCGAATCTGACCCGGCTGTTCACGGCGTTCAAGCAAGCTGGAGCGACCGTCGCCATCTCGCCGCACTACTACTACCCCCATGATCATCAGTGGGAGTTTGAAGCGCCAGCGGAGACCGTTCAGCACAAGCTGGGCATGTTCGACCGCAAGGGCGCCTTGACGCTGGATGGATTTCGCAATTCGGGTGCCGACTTCATGAAGGAATTCAAACCCTTCATCGAAGACGGCAAGACCCTCGTCGCCTCACCGCACAAGTTATATGGCCCGCAAAGCAACGATCTGATGCTGCAGTTGCGCAAGCAGCGGGTCGACAAAATCATCCTGGCTGGCATGGCGTCCAACCTGTGTGTCGAATCGCATCTACGCGAGTTTCTGGAGCGCGGTTTCGAGGTGGTTGTCGTACGTGACGCTGTCGCCGGCCCGAAGCTGCCTGACGGCGATGGATACGGTAGCGCGCTGGTCAACTTCCGCTACATCGCCAACGGCCTGATGACGACCGATGAGGTCGTGAAAAAGCTGGAAGGGCGCTGACCTTGGGCATGACCCATTTCCTGACCAGACAGGGGAGTCCTTACGGCTCCCGTGTCACTGACTGACGCGGAGTCACCCATGAGCGATAGCGAAAATTCAAGGCTTGTCAGCCCGGACCGACGGGATTTCCTGGTGCTCGGCCTGAGTGCCACGGCCCTCGTTGCCTTGTCCTCGGCACCCGGTCTTGCACTCTCGTCCGTCAACTCTCCTTACACCAACAGCGGAACCATGACCGTGAGCAAAGTGACCACCCAAGATGGCGTTGAAATCTTCTACAAGGACTGGGGCCCGAAGAGCGCCCAGCCCATCGTGTTCCACCATGGGTGGCCGCTGAGCGGTGACGATTGGGACAGCCAGGCGCTGTTCTTCGTTGGYCAGGGCTATCGCGTCATTGCACACGATCGCCGCGGCCACGGCCGCTCGTCTCAGGTGAGCGGTGGCCACGACATGGACCACTACGCGGCGGATGTCGCCGCGTTGGTACAGCAACTGAACCTGCGCAACGCCGTGCATATCGGCCACTCGACCGGCGGCGGGGAGGCAACGCGCTATGTCGCCAGGCATGGTCAGTTGCACAAGCGCGTGGCCAAACTGATCCTGATTGGTGCGGTACCGCCGGTCATGGTCAAGAGCCCGGCAAACCCGGGCGGTCTTCCAATCGAGGTGTTCGATGACATGCGCAGGCAACTGGCGGCCAACCGGTCTCAGTTTTATCTGGATGTTGCCAGTGGCCCGTTCTACGGCTTCAACCGCCCGGGTGTCGCTGTTTCACCGGGCATGATCCAGAACTGGTGGCGGCAAGGCATGGCTGGCGCGGCAAATGCCCACTATGAGTGCATCAAGGCCTTCTCTGAAACAGACTTCTCGGATGACCTGCGGGCGATCACCATACCCACTTTGGTCATGCACGGTGATGACGACCAGATCGTTCCTATTGCCGACTCTGCGCTGCTGTCGAGCAAGTTGCTGAAAAACGGATCCCTGAAGGTGTACGAGAAGTACCCGCACGGGATGTGCACGACACACGCCGATGTGGTCAATCAGGATCTGCTGAAGTTCATTCGCGGCTGATCCGGCCCATCCATGGCTCTGCTGGTCGCAGGGCCATGGATGGGCTCTTGGGTCGGCCTCATTATTCTTCTTCCCTGAGTGCATTGATCCGCTCTGATTTTTCCCCAGCTATCAGCGCGGCATGATCTTTCGCATTTTGATTGGCATCGGCGATGGAGAACTAGCCGACAGCCTGGTCGAAAGAGTCCAGCGGGCCCATTTTCGAAAATTTGCGCAGGCCTTCGCGGTAAGCAGTTTTCGCCATTGGTCGGGTCTGGCGACGAAAGTTCAGTGAAATAGCGGTATTTTTTTCGACGTACGAAAAGAAACGATTCAGCGGCGTAGCACCGCGGGTTTCAGCCAAAGAGACAGGGATCCCCAGGTGCTGGAAACAGTACCGTTTGTCGATGCTTTTGCTCAAAAATTGAACGATCGGGATATGGTGGGCTCTGATTTCCCAGCAGGCGGATCCTATAGGGTCCCGCTGTACTCACTAGAAAAATGGACGTATACCTCATCTGCATTGAATGGAATGCACATGGGGATTTTTTTTACCTGAGACCTGGAGTGATAGTATGCCGTCATCACTGACTCGCTGGGCGAGTCGCTCCCTCTTGTAATACCTAATTATTAAGTTGCTTTAATCATTGCGAACTTGATCTTGCAGGTGCGAATAAATAATTCGCATGCCTGGGGCATGGTGCAATTTGCACTGCCGCTATAAGTGGAGATGTAATCTTGGATATTAATACAATGATCGGCCTGATCAGCCAGAAAGAATCCATGGAGTTTTTGCGTTTAGGTGTTGTTTACGTTCACCTGTTGGCTTGTTGCGTAGCTATTGGCCTGGTGTTTGCCAGCGATGCCGCAATGGTCAAGGACTTATGGAAAGGTCGTGTGTCGTCGGGGCACGATAATGAACATATGGCCAGTCTTCAGAAGTCTGTTTCCAATGCGTTGATATTCTTGTGGATCACCGGAGCTGCGATTATAGGTATTGATTACCTTGATAAAGGCATGAACTATTTTGCCAATCCGAAACTTCAAGCCAAAGTCATTATTGTATTGTTGCTGACATTCAATGGCATGTTGTTGCACCGTTATGTATTGCCGGCAATGCTGAAGGTCGGATCGCTGCTTGATCTCAAGGTCAGTGTACGAATGTTTGCCCTGTTCTCTGGCGCACTGTCGGGCGTGTCCTGGCTGTATGCCGCCATGCTCGGTGTCGGTCGACCTCTGGCCTGGAAATACTCGCTCACCGAGTTGCTGATGGCCTATCCGGTGTTGATCGTACTCGGCTTTGCGATGATGGTGGCGCTGACTCAGTGGGCGCGCAATCGCCACGAGGCAACGCCGACTCAAGAGACTTGGCTGTTCGCGGGTATTCCTGCGCTGCGCTGAGCTGACGAAAATCCAGGTAAAGACGGGTAAAACCGTTTGACCCTTTGAAACATCAGCGCCCCTGCGGAGGGACTTATACCCTAAAGGTACATGGTTCTGAGAGCGGGGCCCAAAGGTCTGGCAGATGTCGGCTTTCGAGCATCATATCCTTTCGATGTAGAAATACATCGCAAGACATCGCTATTCCTGAGCGCCGACGGCAACGTCGGCGTTTTTTTTTGGGGGTTCTTCACGCAATCCCGGGAAACACAGAAACAAGAACGCCGTTTGGCTAGATGTCTGTTTCAGCGCCAAGGCCCGGCCGGGGTCCATGGCCGACTATAATTTAGTGCAGGGGGACCGTCGGAGGTGGCGCTATGCGTATCTTCAAGCAACTCCTGCTCTTGGTCGCGGGGCTTCTGGCAAGCAACCTCTCCCTGGAGGCAATCAGCGGTGGCGGCCTCGGTCAAAATCCTCACCCGGCCGTTCCGGTTAGTGGGCAGCTACAGCAATGCGGGCAATTCCACCATTTCCACAGTGGCTCGTTTCATATGGGGAACCGGCATTTCGCGCCAATGCACAGCCGGCATTTCGTACCAATGCACAGCGGGCATTTCGTACCAATGCGCAGCCGGCATTTTGTACCAATGCACAGCGGGCATTTCGTACCAATGCACAGCGGGCATTTTGTACCAATGCACAGCGGGCATTTCGTACCAATGCACAGCCGACATTTCGTACCAATGGATAACCGGCATTTCGTACCGATCCACCGGATAAACAGCTTCGAGGTGATCAGAGGGCCCGGGTTCAGCGATCGGCGCTTCGGTTCCAGGCACGTTCACTTCGTGCGTCAGTTCGATCCGCGGACGGGGCAGTTTGTGATTCAGGAATTTGTCTGGTGAAGCATGCCGCTCCAGAGAACCGGGCAACAACAACTCACACCATCCGTTCCTGGCGCAATACCTCACCCCGGGGTCCCCATAGGGCCGGACGGTGAGAAGCCGATCATTCTTTCGGCAAGGGGGAGGGTAGCGGGGTTGACCTTGTGTCTACCGCTCATCGCCAAGGCATAAAATAAACTTTGACATCATTGGGGCATTGGTTGAATATTCATCTATCGCATGCGATCTAATCGAGTGCGAACACAGCCAACAGCAACCCTTGCCGTTTGGAGATTCAGCCATGAACACCGCAAGCAGCCGCAAAATGTTTATCTCTACCGCTCAAGCCTCCCATGGCCAAAACGGCAACAACTGGATCATTGCACACGCCAATTGCTGAACGCTGTCTTTTTAAATGCTAAATACACCGTATACGATAAGATCGCATGCATATTAAATACTGAGGAAATCCCCATGAGCAAGATCGAAAAAGTACTGGCTACCGGCAAAACCCACACCACTCGCAGCGCTGTTGGCGGTCACAAAGGCAATCTCGATATCGAACTGTCGTCACCGGGTTCCGCCCAACCGGCCCATGTTTTTGCCGCCGTCCAGCCGCACCCGAAAGCCGAGCAGCTGTTTGCCGGGGCATGGTCTGCCTGCTACACCGCGGCAGTGGGGCTGGTGGCCCAGGAACGCAATATCGTGTTGCCGGCGGATATGGCCGTCGACATCGAAGTGGACCTGGGCCAGACCGGCGCGGCTTACTTCCTCCAGGCACGACTGACTTTGCGCGTGCCGGGGCTGGATCATGGGGTGGCGACCGAGTTGGCCCACAACGCCGATGCAATCTGCCCGTACTCCAAGGCAACACGCGGCAACATCGATGTCGACATCAATGTCCTGACGGCATAACCCACTGAAGGCCGGCTCACCAGGGATTTTCCCGGTGAGCCGGCCTTCAGTGTTTATACGCACTTCCGACACC
>NZ_JBGCUL010000758.1:0-2207 GCF_054177685.1 Pseudomonas sp. P5_A2_2 | reverse complement strand
CACCCAGCCCTGCCGGATTACCACCGAACTGGACTCCTCCAGTCGATCCGTATTCAGCCCTCTCGCCACGAACGGCAGCGCGATCAGGCCCGCCAACCATGTGCGTCGGCGCCAGGGAGCGGACATACCTTTCGTGGCGGCCGGTTGCCGGACGATGATTGCCTTCTTCACTGAAGCACTTCTCCCAAAAATGTTCTCAACCGTCGATTGTGTGCTGCCCCGCACATTCGAGGTATCACTCGAATGAGGCGTCGGCATCCGAGCACTATGACATTGCTAACGCATCCTGCGACCGCGTCGCTGCTCAGCGAGCAGGAACGCGATCGACTGAGGGGTGATCCTGTGCGGGCATCCCCGTCAAGGCCTCAAGATACGGAGCCAGGACCTTGTCGTCGCCAAAGCGACGCTCCATGAACTCGAGCGCAGCAGAACTTGCAGCTTGATACGCGTTGTCGGATTTCAGCAGGGCATCGAGCCCCGCCGACATTTCCGGCACCGAAGTATGAGACGAACCGAGATGTGCGCTCTGCACCACTCCATCGGGATCGAACATTGTCACCACGGGAATACCACGCACCCATGCTTGCAGGAACGTATTGGGAAAGCCCTCGAGATCCGATGTGTTGACAAGGACCTTTGCCCGGTCAAACAGTGCACCGATGTCCAGATACGGAACCACATCATGAAATGTCAGATTCGGTAAGTGACGGGCTTCGGTCTTAACACGCGAGTAGAGATCATCTTCCTCAGGGTATGGCCCTCCCGCCATGTGGAAGCGAATATCTGGCATTGAGCGTGCCAACTCAAGAAGGCGGTCGGGACGTTTGACTCGCCGAATGTTCGCCACCCACAACACGTCCACATCCTTCTGTCTTGCCCCTGCGCTCTGGAATGGACGTGCAACGAGCATGCTGGCAACAGTCCCGGTCCGGCCATAGTTCCGCAACAGAGCACGCTGCTGGGTGACGGTCTGCACCAGCACGCCGTCAGCACGTTTGAGCCCGTACTCATAAAGCCAACGATCTCGTCGGTAGCGAATCAGGAGTTTGTCCGGTTCGCAATCGGAATCACTCGCCGTTCTGAAAACCAAGCGCCGCTTGTGGATCCGGCAAAACATGGCTAGCAGACCCACGGCCATGCCCGCGCAACTGACGTAGTAGACGTCGCAGTCCGCTCGCGCGATTGCTGACCAGAGCTTGGTCCACCGAGGATGGATGAAACGCAGTACGGGCAGACCGTCTGCTTCCTTGAATGCTTTGAGGGTGGTCACTCCTTCGTACACGGCTCCGTCAGGTTGGCCTGAATCGGCTACAACCAAGCGCACTTCGTGCCCGAGCCTCGCCAGAGCGACAGCCATTTGAGCGTGTTGAACCTCTTCTCCGCCCACCCGTGCATGTTTGTATTCTTCGGACAGTGCTGGAAGCGCGCCCAGATTGACTAAACATATTCTCATGGCGTCCTTCTAAGCGGAGCAGCGCCTTGGAACATTGAGCCAATCAACTTCGTGAGATATCGCGGGTAGATCCCGGAATTATTTAACAGCATAAGGTCTCAAAATCAACATGGGTATCAAGACGACCTCTCGCTAGGACCGAGAAAAAGTTGAGAAAACGAAGCGGCGAGCCGCTAGGTAGTTGAACACTAGCGCCACAACCGACCCTATTGCGAGTGGAATAACAGGGAATGACCGCCACATCGGCATGACTTGAATAGCAAGAAAGAATACTAGAAAATTGATTCCCGCGCCGACGGTTTGAACTGCAAAGTATCGCAAGTATTCTTCATGATTCGATATTTCGATGCGTCGCTGATGCTTGAAGGTGAAACTACGGTTCGCCAGCCAAGTCGCCAACACCGCGACGAAAAACGATATGATCCTTGCAACGTAAACATTAACTTCAAATCGGCCGACCAACAATGACAGAACTCCGGCATCAACTATAAACCCCAAAGCGCCAACCAAACTGAACTTGAGAAAGTGTCGCATTTCTCTCAATCACGATTACCTGGAGTTGATGCCTGAAGAATTACCTAATATTTCACGTTCGTACGCAAATCGTTGCAAATGTACGATCGAGTCCAATATAAGACCGATGGCAAGTAGCATGACCGCGACAATTTCGCAGCCAGTCGCCAAAATCGCCAGAGGGACGTGATAAATATACTTGTAAAGTATCCAATCACTCAAAACCGGGACGGAGCATAAG
>NZ_JBGCUL010000757.1:0-2209 GCF_054177685.1 Pseudomonas sp. P5_A2_2 | reverse complement strand
AGACCAATCCTGCTTCCTTTCAAGACGGTCGGGTTTTCAAGTAACCACCGCGACTAATTTCCGGAGAGTCTGTAATGAATCCTCATGAGCAGTTTCGTGAAGAAGTAAAAGAGAACATCGAAGGCCTGCAACAGGACAAAGCCTTGCAAGCCACCTCGCTGGATTGGGTTGGCACCACCGCCAAACATAAGTACACCTACAACTTCAGCTGGATGGGCCGCCCGATCATTCAGTTTCCCCAGGACATGGTCGCCATGCAGGAGATCATCTGGGCGCTGCGGCCGGACATCATCGTCGAGACCGGTATCGCCCACGGCGGCTCGCTGGTGTTTTACGCCTCGATGCTGGAGCTGATCGGCCATGGCGAAGTGCTGGGCGTCGACATCGATATCCGCCAGCACAACCGTGAGGCAATCGAAGCGCACCCGATGAGCAAGCGGATCCGGATGATCCAGGGTTCGAGTATCAATCCGGCGATTGTCGAACAGGTTCGCCAGCGCGTCGAAGGCAAGAAAGTGCTGGTGGTTCTGGACTCCAACCACACCCACGAGCACGTACTCGAAGAGCTGCGGGCCTATGCGCCGATGACCTCGGTGGGCAGCTACTGCGTGGTGATGGATACCGTGGTGGAAGACATGCCCGAAGACGCCTTCCCGGACCGCCCGTGGGGCAAGGGCGACAACCCGAAAACCGCGGTATGGGCCTACCTGGAAGAAAACCGCGACTTTGAAATCGACCAGGCCATTCACAGCAAGCTGCTGATCACCGTCGCGCCGGATGGCTATTTGCGTCGCGTGCGGTAATCGACAAGACATCGTTGGGTTTTTTCGGCGATACGCCGTTGTGGGGAAAGGTATGCAAGGCAGGAACAATTCTGGACACGGGTTGGCACTCAACGAACAGTTGACCGTGGTGCTGATGTCTCACGAGCGGCCGGCATTTTTGCGCCGGGCGGTACGTTTCTACAGTGGCTTGCCTTGCAGGATTCTGGTGCTGGACTCTTCGAACGAAGGCCAGCCAAGCCTGGCCGGGCAGTTTGAAAATGTGGATTACCAGCATGTCCCGCAGTTTGGCTACTGGGGCGTTCGCGCCAAGCTGGCCTTTGGCGTGGAGCAAGTGACCACGCCGTTCATGGTGTTCGCCGCCGACGATGACTTCCATGTGCATGACGCCCTGCGCGCAGCCGTGGCGTTCATGGAGGCCAATCCCGACTACGGCCTGTGCCACGGTTACAGCATGATGTACCTGTCGCAACCCAACAGCGTCAGCTACTTTCGGCGTGACAAAAAGGTCTGCGAAGACTATTCGTCCGAGCACGCCGAGGAGCGTGTGCTCGATTACATGCACCAGTACCTGCCGCCTTTTTATGCCGTACAACGCACCGACCTGGTACGTGACTGGTATCAGGTGATGCCTCAGGATACGTCCTTCCAATGGCAGGAAATCGGTCACACGTATTACATGCTGGCGCGGGGCAAGGCGCGGATTCTGCCGATCCCGTATGTCGTGCGTGAGATGAACTACGGGTATTCGGACCACAACACCGAGATCTTCCACACGCTGGCTCATACCGATGCCAGGACGGTCGCCGAGCGCGAGGCCTTTGCCGATTTCCTCTTCGGGCTGCCGACTCAAGTTCAAAACGAAGACCCGGAGCAAGGCCGGCAGTTCGCGCTGCAAAGCTTTGAAGCCCTGGCCGATAGCTTGCGCACCGGTCGCGCACTGACCACCGAGCTGATTATCGAGTCCGCCTGGACGAGCGTCGAGAAAGGCCCTGTGCGCCGATTCGGCCCCAAGCAGTACGTCGAAATGCCGTTCTACAATCAGCAGTTTTTCGATCAGTTGACTCAGTTCGAATTCCTGTTGCATGCCATGCCGGCCGGTCGTGTTCAGTTGGCAGGCCTGGAGGGTATCTGGACCCGTCAGCAGAACCTGATGCTCGCGCGTAACAATGATACGCCGGAAAGTGTGGTCGACCGTTTGTGGCAGGCCCACGACAGCAACGTGTTCAATCGCGCGGTGGTCAAGCGTCTGGTGGCTCAGCTGGAGCTGCTGGGCGAAGACGAAGAGGCGCAGACTCTGCGCGACTGGGCGGCACGTCTTGAGGCGGTGTCGGTCGAGGGTAATCGTGCGACGTTCGACAAGATGCTCTCCGGTCGTTTGCTCAAGTGGCTTGCGCCCCGTCAGCCCGATGCCCAGCCCGATGCCC
>NZ_JBGCUL010000756.1:0-2212 GCF_054177685.1 Pseudomonas sp. P5_A2_2 | reverse complement strand
CCAACATGCCATGGCCCATTTCCAGGGCGGTGATGCAGCCGATCAGGGTAAAAGCCACCAGGCCCATGGCATCGAGCACCAGGAACAGTGAACGCAGATGGCGCATCCAACGCGCCGTGAACACCGTAATCATCGCGGCGACAGACGTCAGCACCAGGTATTCCGGGTGTTTGACCCAGGTCAGCGGGTAGTGCCCGAGCAGCACGTCGCGCACCGACCCGCCACCCAGCGCYGTGACACAAGCGATCAACACCACACCGAACCAGTCCATGCCACGACGCCCGGCAGACAGGGCACCGGTCATGGCTTCGGTGGTGATGGCGATCAGGTAGAGCATCAGCAGCATGGTGGCGATCCTTGCAAAAAGGCGCGCAGTCTACTCACTTCACCCTGGCACCAAAAGAGGGCGCCACTCGACCACTGGTGGCGACTGTGCCTAAGCCATCGTCGGAACGCCGCCCGGAGCAAGCTCGCTCCCACAGGTACAGCGCCGACCCTGTGGGAGCGAGCTTGCTCGCGATGGGGCCGGTACGGCCGGCTGTGAATCAGAACTTGATGAAATGCTTGCGATAGTGCTGCAACTCGGCAATGGATTCGCGGATGTCGTCCAGCGCCAGGTGGGTGCTGCCCTTCTTGAAGCTGTCGCGCACGTCCGGTGCCCAGCGCGCAGCCAACTCTTTGAGCGTGGACACGTCGAGGTTGCGGTAGTGGAAGAAGCTTTCCAGGGATTTCATGTGGGTATAAAGGAAGCGACGGTCCTGGCAGATGCTGTTGCCACAGATCGGCGACTTGCCCTTCGGCACCCACTTCTCCAGGAAGGCGATGGTTTCGGCTTCGGCTTCGGCCATGCTGATGCGGCTGTCGCGAACCCGTTGGGTCAGCCCGGAACCGCCGTGTTGACGGGTGTTCCACTCGTCCATGCCGGCGAGGATTTCGTCGCTGTGGTGAATGGCGATCACCGGGCCTTCGGCCAGGGTGTTCAGGTCACTGTCGGTGACGATGGTGGCCATTTCGATGATGACGTCGGTGTCCGGGTTCAGACCGGTCATTTCCAGGTCGATCCAGATCAGGTTCTGTGGGTTTTGCATGTGTCGGCTCCTAGGCAATGCTGCGCAGTTTAGCCTAGGCCGGTGGCCGGGCGTGCTAAACTCGCGGCCGTTTTACCTAATCGCTGCATTCTTGATACGGAACACCCATGGCCAAACGCCAACTCAATCGTCGTCAAAACTGGCGCATCGAAAAGATTCAGGGCGAACGCGCTGCCCGCGCCGCCAAACGCGAGTCCTCCGCTGTCGAGGCGCTTGAGGGCGGCGATCTGGGCCCGGAACAGCACGGCCTGGTGATCGCGCACTTCGGTGTGCAGGTCGAGGTCGAGGCCCGCGACGGCGAACTGGCCGGCCAGGTGTTCCGTTGCCACCTGCGCGCCAACCTGCCGGCGCTGGTGACCGGCGATCAGGTGGTCTGGCGTGCCGGCAACCAGGGTATCGGCGTGATCGTGGCGCAACTGCCGCGCAACACAGAGCTGTGCCGCCCGGATAGCCGTGGTCAGCTCAAGCCTGTTGCGGCCAACGTCGACATGATCGTCATCGTGTTTGCACCGCTGCCCGAGCCCCACGCCAACCTGATCGACCGCTATCTGGTCGCAGCCGAACATGCGGGCATCAAACCGCTGTTGCTGCTGAACAAGTTCGACCTGATCGATGACAACAACGCCCCGGCGCTGAATGCCTTGCTCGCGGTGTACCGCACCCTCGGCTATCCGGTGCTGGAAGTGTCGGCGCACCACGGCAATGGTATGGAGCAGTTGCAGAAGCAACTCGACGGGCGCATCAGCGTGTTCGTCGGTCAGTCCGGTGTCGGCAAGTCGTCGCTGGTCAACAGCCTGCTGCCGGATGTCGAAACCCGCGTCGGCCCGTTATCCGAGCTGTCCGGCCAGGGCACTCACACCACCACCACCGCGCGGTTGTTCCACTTCCCCGGCGGCGGTGAGTTGATCGACTCCCCGGGCATCCGCGAATTCGGCCTGGGCCACGTCAGCCGTGCCGATGTCGAGGCCGGCTTCATCGAATTCAACGACCTGCTCGGCACCTGCCGCTTCCGTGACTGCAAGCATGACCGCGAACCCGGTTGCGCCCTGCTCAAGGCCCTGGAAGACGGCCGCGTGCAGCAGCAACGGATGAACAGCTACCGTTCGATCATCGCCAGCCTGCGG
>NZ_JBGCUL010000755.1:0-2219 GCF_054177685.1 Pseudomonas sp. P5_A2_2 | reverse complement strand
CAGACCATGCTATTTGCGTTGCAAAGTATCGACTTGGCAAACAGCTATAGCAACTTCAAAGAAGGTGAATCATCGAATTGGTTGCGACTATGCAATGAAACTCCTGAGGAGTTTTTGAACTCTCGAGTTCGCCTAACCTATCCTTCATGGTTTGTGTCCTGCTTTATGGAAGACTGCTCCAGTTCATCTATTTGGGGAACCTATGGAAATAACCACAAGGGAGCATGTCTAAAGTTCAAGGTTGCTAAGGTTTCAGGAGCACCGACCATCCCACTAAAAGTTTTAACCGCTAATAAACCAGTACCCAATTGGTGGACAACTATAGACTTTGAGTTTCACAAAGTTATCTACGAAGAAAAAAGCCCCGAATTAGACTTCTTTTCTAGCCTTGGCTCCTACACAGAAAACGAACTCATTAGCAAATGGTATACAGATGAACGAGGCAGCAAAAGCACACGAATGAACGATGTGTTTGGAGACCTCGAGAAATGGCGATCCCATTACTACTTTAGCGAGAAAAAAAGTCTAACGACTAAAACCCGCCACTGGAAAGACGAGCAGGAATATAGATTAATCCTGAAAGCGAAATTTGGCTCGCAAACATCCATCGAGGCTCGAAAACTAAAATATAATTTTAGTGACTTGGAAGGAATTATATTCGGAATAAATACACCAACTTCTGAAAAATACAAATTAATGGAAATGATCGAAAGAATGTGTAGAAACCAAGGCAGGGAGGACTTCACATTTTATCAGGCATATTACTGCCACACAGATAACAAGGTCCGATACCGACCTATCGCCCACGCATCCTCATCAAACGGCATCACGCCACACTCATTCTGATAGGTACATCTACTCACTTGAAAAGGGCAGGCCTGCAGCAGCCCATTTTTCACCGTCCCCGAAGCAAGAAACGGAAAATCATTACGTATCACAGATTCCCAAGCTGATAACGAGGGTTCGATTCCTTTCACCCGCTCCACGTATTTCAAGGCCTCCAGCGGTGCATGTACATGACTGCAATCAGTTGGGGGCTGTATAGGGGTCCGTTTGTGTGTTTGCACGCACAAACAGCAGATGGACCTCTGCCTGCACCCTCCCCCTAGGTGCTTCAGGCTTTTCATGTTGACCCATCGGAAAACGGTTAGGACAGTTAGTTTTTGACTGGCTGCCCTGAAAGCCTTGTGCAGCGCGGCTTTGCGACGACTGCGGTAGGTTAGGTTTTGGTTAGCACTGGGTTATTTCCTAACCTTTATAGATGTTAAAAAGACAATAAATAAACTACTTATAAATCAACATGTTATAGATTGCTAACCCCAAACCTAACCATAACTAACCCCTCAAAGTTAGCCCTCAATCCCAGTAAACACAGGGCCTGCAGAACACTTCCCACCCCATTTTTAAAAACTAACCCTTTTCCCGAGCCATCTCTCAAATTCGCTGCCTGGGTACGTTCTGACCATCCGTTGCATTTACCCTACCCGTGCAGGGATCTGCAGGCTTTTTCCACCCCACATTCGCGTACACAGCCCCCAGTTTGAGCCGGGTGCAGGGATGCAGAAAAAACGACACATTTAGCCCGCAGGCGTGGCGGGGGGACGACGGCGCGCGCCAGGTGAAGACCCACCCTGCCCGGCCGACCAAGCCCCAAAACGGTGCGCGCCAGCCTTCCCGACCCCGGCTCGACCTGACCTCCGCCGCTGATCGCTCACGCCGCCCCATCGTCGCGTCCAAGGCACTTGTGCGACGTTACTCGTGACCTGCTCGGCTCCGTGCCTATTGGGATAGGCATGCCCCCACGCCCCTAAATTGGGAGAGTGCCGTCTCAGTCCGCTATGCTGATCTGGGGACAGTCCTAGCTGTCCCCCGAGATTAATCCTCTGAGAGGAATTACTGTGAAGACTTTATTAATTGCTACAGTGACGGGCATTGCGGTGATGAGCCCACAAGTAGAAGCATTTCTGGCGGAAAACTACGTCATCATCGATAACTGGGCAATTAACATACAGCCCCAAGCGTATGAATATTACGCGTTGATTGCTGACTCAAAGGCCAACAGATTAATTCAATGCAGAGCCCATATTGGCGCCACAAATGATAGGCGCTTCGATAAGGTCGACTGCTGGAAGCATGACATTGACCCGAAAGGAAATTTAGCCCGCTACCGAGTAACCCACGCTCCCATCGATGCATTAAGAGACCCGCCTTACCGGAAC
>NZ_JBGCUL010000754.1:0-2219 GCF_054177685.1 Pseudomonas sp. P5_A2_2 | reverse complement strand
GGCAGGTACAAGCGCACGCTGGTGCCCCGTTCAGGCAGGCTGAACAGACTGACGTGCCCCCCCGATTGTTGGGCGAACCCGTAAATCATCGACAAGCCCAAGCCGGTGCCCTGGCCAATGGGCTTGGTGGTGAAGAACGGGTCGAATGCCTTGGCCAGCACCAAGGGCGTCATGCCGGTGCCGTTGTCGCTGACGGTAATCATCACGTAGTCGCCGGCCTTGACCGGTTCCAGGGTCGTGATGTCGCTGCCGTCGAGGTACACATTGGCGGTTTCGATCTGCAGCACGCCGCCATCCGGCATGGCGTCCCGGGCGTTGATCACCAGGTTGAGCAAGGCGTTTTCCAACTGACTGACATCCGTGCTGATCCGCCAGATGTTTTTGGCCAGTTGCAGTTTGAGTTCGATGTGGTCGCCCTTGGTTCGACTGAACAAGTCTTCGAGCGAGTGAATCAACTCGTTGGGGTTCAGCGGCTTGCGGTTGAGCGACTGCCGCCGGGAGAACGCCAGCAAGCGATGGGTGAGGGCGGCGGCACGGTTGGCCGAGGACACGGCCGCTTCAGTGAACCTGCCAATTTCGGCCACGCGGCCGTCGGCAATGTAGCGCTGCATCAGGTCGAGACTGCCGATGATGCCGGTGAGCATATTGTTGAAGTCATGGGCGATGCCGCCGGTAAGCTGACCGACCGCATCCATTTTCTGGGCATGGCGCAAGGTGTCTTCGGCACGCTCACGTTCGAACATCTCGTTCTGCAGGCGCTCGTTGGCCTCGGCCAGTTGGCGGGTGCGGGCGGCAACCCGTTCCTCAAGGGTTTCGTTCAGGTTGCGCAAGGCTTCTTCGGTCTTTTTGCTTTCGGTTTCATCGATCACGAAGATGTAGAAACCGTTTACCGCGCCGTCTGCGCCGTGGCGTGGCAGGTAATTCATCAAGGCCTGGCGGATGCTGCCGTCGCGGTGTGGCGTGCTGATGCTGAAACAGCAGGGCCGGCCGGACAGCGCCTCAGTGATGTACTGGGCGCATAGCGCATAGGCTTCTTCGCCAAGCACTYCAAGAATGGTAAGCCCGTAAAGCTCTTGCGGCGTCAGGCCGTACCAGTCGAGGTACGCCGCATTGTTCAGGCGAAAGCGTTCTTCGCGGTCGACGTAGCTGATCAGGACCGGCATGGCGTTGATGATCAGTTGCAGCTCGGTCTGGCTCTGGCGCAGGGCCTGTTCGGTGTGTTTGCGTTCGGTCAGGTCCAGGGCGGCGCCGAGGAAGCGCATCGGCCGGCCGTGGTGATCCTTGTAGCAGCGACCGCGGGCAAACACCCAGCGCATCTGGCCGTCGGTTTGCAGCAGGCGATACTCCTCGGCGTACTCAGTGCCGTGGGTGATGCAATGCTTGATGCTGCGGGCGATCAGGGCGCGGTCTTGCGGGTGTACGCCGTGCAGGTACTCGCTGATCGGCAACTGGCTGGCCATGGCCGGGTCGATGCCGTGCAGTTGGGCAAAATGCGCATCGGCGATGAAGCGGTCCTCGCTGATGTCCCAGTCCCAGGTACCGACCGCGTCGGTGGCGGCGAGGGCCAGTTGCAGGCGCTCCTCGGTTTCGCGCTGGGCCTTGAGACTGGCCGCCGAGCGCTGTTCGAGTTCGAGGGCGATGCGCCGGCGTTCGTTGGTTTCGATGGCGGTGACCAGGATCCCGGCCACCTTGGCACTTTCGTCACGGATCGGGCTGTAGGTCAGGTCGAGCCAGAAGTCAGTCTCCCGGCCCTCACGTTGCAGGGTGAAGCGCTGCTCGCTGTAGCTTCGCACCTGACCTTGCAGGACGGCGCTGTATATCGGGTCGGTAAAGTCTTTCAACTCTGGCCAGATCAGGTGTGCCGGTTGGCCGAAAGCGTGTGGATGTTTGCTTCCAGCGAGCAGGGCGAAGCCGTCGTTGTAGATCTGCGTCAGTTGCGGGCCCCATAGCAGCAGCATCGGCATCGGTGAGTGAATGACGATGTCCACGGCGGTTCGCAGGCTTTGTGGCCATTTGCTGGCCGCGCCCAGGGGGCTGCTTGTCCAGTCGATGCGGGCGATCAAGGCTTGGGCATCGCTGGCGGTTGGTGTTGCGTTCATCCGGGTGTCCTGCACATGAGTCGCTTTGGCTGTCCAGTCGATGCGGGCGATCAAGGCTTGGGCATCGCTGGCGGTTGGTGTTGCGTTCATCCGGGTGTCCTGCACATGAGTCGCTTTGGC
>NZ_JBGCUL010000753.1:0-2221 GCF_054177685.1 Pseudomonas sp. P5_A2_2 | reverse complement strand
CCATGGTCCCGAGGGGGCGTCTTGGCAATCAGGACGATATGGCTGGCGCTGCCATCTTCCTGGCATCCAGGGCCTCTTCCTGGATCACCGGACATACGCTGGCGCTGGACGGTGGTCTGGTCGCAGCCGCCGGTTGATCAAATAGATTTCAGCGATACTCATGAGACTCTGTGACAAGCCGCAATAGAAAGCCCCCTCCGCTGGCAGCGGAGGGCTCACGGATAACAGCGTCAGCTTTGGCGGGTTGCCTTACTTTGGATCAACACCCAGTGTTCCTATGAAGTCGACCACGGCTTGCCGTTCTTTGTTATTGATCTGGGTAGCAATGGCYTGCATCCACTTGCCCTGGATATCGGAATACTCATCTGCCCCCCGCCAACCCTGAGCGTAATTGTTCAGCTGCTGATCGATATACCAGCCGTCAAGGATTCGCAAATCAGGTGCCTGCAGGTGTGCATAACCTTGGGCAAATTGGCCGTGGCAAGCCGCACAGGTATCCTGATAGCGTGCTGCGCCAACTTTGGCAGTGGCACTGTCAGACTGTGGCGCCTTGGCCAGTTGCAGACCGGCGTAGTGCGCGGCCAGACTGGCAAGCTGCTCTTCACTGAGGCTCAGGGTAATCGCACGCATGCTCTGCCCCGCCTGATCCTGTTGAGCGTAACCGCGCCGGCCGGCTTTGAAATTCAGCAGCTGACGAGCCAGATATTGTACGTTCTGCCCCGCCAGGCGCGGTGCGCCCAACGCCTGATTACCCTGGCCTTCTGCGCCGTGGCACACCGCACAGGTTGCACTCAGTGCTGCAGTGGGCGCCTCCGTCGCCTGGGTGGCGAGCGGAGCCAGAAACAGTAAGGCCAGGCTGGTCATCTTATTCATCTGCGAATGCTCCACTGTGCTGCTGTTGCTCACGCTGAACGATCTGTTCAAGCAGATGTGCTTGAATGACTGATGGGCTGGCCAGGGGATACTGACGCAAGGTGCCTACTTCAGCAGCGGTATAGGGTTGAAAATCCGCCGGTATCTGTGCCGCACTGAAGCTGCCGAGCATCCAGTTCAGCAAGCGTGCCAGATCAGAATCGGGCAGCGCCGTCTGGGCGGTCCCCGGCACCTGCACCAGATACTCGCGACCCCCCGGCACACTGAGAAAGCTGCCCATCCGATTACGCAAATCTGGCACCTGTCGTGCGGGAAAGCCGCTGCCATCTGGTAAATGGCAACCCTGACAATTGAGCATGTAATCGACCTGAGCCGGCTCGGTCGCCCAACTGCAGCTGCTGGACAGGAGAAGCCMCAGAGCAACTGCGCGAATCATTGTTTCTTCACTCCTATCACGACCGACAGCGAGCAGTGATAAGGCACATTCGCCTGGCTGCCGGTACACCAATTGAGATCATTCGAGCTCTGCGGCCGATAGATTGGCGTGTCGCCCTGATCTCGCTGGCAGATGCAGCGCCCACAATTACTTTTGCCACAACAGTCGTTGTAGGAAATGACGTAGTCCTTGCCGTCCGTAGGGTTTCGGCAKGTGCCGATCCAGGTGATGTCCGACTTCACGGTGCCTGGCGGACAGCTGCTAGCCGTGCCACCACAACATCCACAGAGAAAACCGTCGATCRCACAATGTCTCCAGTAGTCGCAGCTATTGGGATTTCCTTCTTCAGCAATGCCGGTGGAAGCAAAGGCACTGTTGCGATAGACCGGCAGCAGCGTAAAGGCGCCCGCACCGATCAACAGAGTGCCCAAGCCGCCGAGAAAACCTCGACGCGACGTGCTGCGAGCGGTCTGTCGGGTAAGTTTTTCGGTCACTTGATCAAGCCAATTGTTTTCCATCGTCATTGCCCTCGATGCGTGTGCCTGGCAACTCAGCCATGTGCCGCATGAAATTGTTGAACCGTGGCGTAGCCGAGGCTTTTCGCCTCGAAAAGGCTGTCCAGATGTTCGCGAGTATTGATCAGGCCGTGTGCGGTCACCTTGCCCGAGGCATCAATCAACACCCCATAGGGCAGCTTGGCGATCTGGTAAGCCATTCCAACCTCGGGAGAGAGCAAATACGGAAACTCATTCAGCCCTTCACGCCGAATGAAGGACAACTGTTCGGCTTCGTCACCATCACTGGCCAGGATCACGCGTAGCCAGGCTCGCTCCTTTGCCTGGGCCGACTTGAGCACCGGCAGCAAGGTCTTGCACACCGGGCACGTCGGCGAAAGGAAGAACAGCAGTGTGG
>NZ_JBGCUL010000752.1:0-2222 GCF_054177685.1 Pseudomonas sp. P5_A2_2 | reverse complement strand
ATGTACAGTTGTGGAGGTTAAAATTTCTTTGGAAAAGTCAGGGTCCAGGCTCGGGTAGCACTTAAGCTTGGATCTAATAAGGGCCTGTATGCTCTCGACAGAGATGCAGCGGTGCGAAAGCTTTATTTCGCATCTGTTAATCCATGATGTGAAAGACTCGTCATTAACTGGATTCAATACTGAATAAATATGCATTGTTCTGAAGTGTAGCCTTTAAGGGTGGAAATTCATTCGATAATGGAACCTGGGTTGGGGCAGTAAGCAGTGCGTGTATGGCATGTTCCTTTAGAAGGTAAAACAGATTTCCAGTATTGCCTGAACATAGTTTGAAAATGATTTCAGCATGGGATCTGAGATCAATATTTATTGAATGCTTTTCAGTGAGAGTATTTTCAATGAGCCCCAGAAAAGATGAAAAACCTACGCCATTTTCCCATTCTGGTATGCAATGAATGGACGTCAGTATATCGTCAGTGCATGTTGCTCCATAAGCACGCTTCGTCGTGCCAATAATTATATTTATAGACATCAGTGTGCGCGCTAGGCTTAGGCAGGCGTTTATCAATTGCTGCTTTTTTACCCGCGTAATTACACCCTCTAGAAAGTCATTTAGGATGATGCAGTCAATTTTAGCGTGATGAATTAAATTTAATATGAAGTATGGGATTATTTGATTTTTCGTAGATTGCAGTTTCGCTCCTTGGTAAGTGAAGCCGTAATTATCAAGCAATGCTTCCCATGGATTATTTTCATCGCTGAAGGCGCGGGGACTAAGCACTATTGTATTGATCGACCTACGGAGAAGGATGTCTTGGCACATTTTTGTCGCAGTTGAGACTCCACAGCCAGATTCTCCGAGGATGATATGTAATGAGCCTCTTTCAGCGTTTATCGAAAGCATTGAATCTATCGCGGCCACAACATTTTTTACCTGAGGAGTTGGTAAATTGAACTCCTCGTAAATTCGATTAATTTCATTTACTAGATGAGATTGAGGCATTGAATTTTATCGCTTTTTATGGCGCAATAGAGAAACCCCATATTTCGCAGCTAAAAATGGAGCATTATCTATAATGGGGAGAGTGATCTTTTCTAACCCTAACGATATAGCTTCGGCAGCGCATACCTGAATGATTTTTACCACGTTGTCCATGACTCCATTCGCTTGCTTGAGTATTGCAGTAGCCAAATCTTGACTGTGCAAGAATGACGGGAGTTTTAATGGGAGAGTGCGTTCATACGCGGCAATAAACGCCCTAAAATCTTCATCCAATTTCCATTTTTCTAACGGCCATTGCAAGTAGCGCCTTTCTAACTGAGGGTCGAGACGGAGAGCTTCGCTGGCCTTGTCTACGCCAAAAGCAAAGACACAAAGATTGTATTGATCACCGGACAAATTTTTTAGCAATGAAAGATTAATTTTCTGTTGCATTGTCGATAAGGTTACAGCGTCATGAATTTCATCAATGACAATCCCCTTGACATTATTTCGCTCGACGGTGCGCGCAAATTCTTTGGAAGCATTATATCCGCTGTACTTTTTGGTTACCTCCATCCCGAATGCCTCCAATAGAAGCTCCCTTAGATTATAGTTATTCGGATTTTGCCTGAAGCTCATAAATACCAATTTTTCAGTTTGATTTTTATTTGATTCTTTTACGCGATTTATGATGCTTGTTTTTCCATAACCCCCGCTGCCCCATACCAACATACATGGTGCTTGAACCTTGTTTTCAGTCCGAAGCATAAACTGCATAGCATTCATTATTGCTTGGGCGTTGGGGTATTCAATGAATACATCTTGTAGGCATATCATGAGTCGCTCTTCTGTGGAAAGGTCTAATAAATGGCGTCTGGATTGACGTACGTGGCTTGTGTCTGTTGGTTGATTAGTCCTTTTGGTCGAATAGTTGGGGAATTAATGAGAAGTTTACTTCCGGTTCCGAAGCGACTGAATCGTCGCAATGGCTAATATGGACATTCCACACGGCGTTAGGAATTCCATGCTTGCTTCTGTCTCTGTGATGTATAACTCCCTCTTGGTGTGCTTTTGCCAATTTGGCACTGCGTGTGTCGCGCTGGCTATTTTTTACCAATGCGTTATTGGTCCGAATCTGCCTGAGTGCGTCGTCGTCAGTTACTGTGCCGGCTGGTACCTGCTTATTGAACTCACGGTCGCAGCGGTAGTCTTCGTAACTTGAAAACTCACTAACTAAAGACAC
>NZ_JBGCUL010000751.1:0-2224 GCF_054177685.1 Pseudomonas sp. P5_A2_2 | reverse complement strand
AGTAGCAGCAGGGACCGACTCATCTCATTGGCCTCCCGCCATTCTGCCCAGTGAGCCGAGGCCGCTGCTCATGGCACGGTTGATGGTCCCGGAAATCGCGCTGCCACTGCCACCACCCTGGCCGACGGACATGCCGGGCATACCGTTGGGGTTGGTGACGACGTTGAGGCCTTGCACGCCACCCAGGCTTTGCCCGTTGTTGTGGCGAAGGGCCGTTCCGGTGGTGACCCCGGCGATGTCGGCATCGCTGAGTTCGCCGGTAACTCGGGCCGACGGGTTGGCATTGACGGTGTTCGGGTTCGGATCTGTGCCGCTGCTGCGACCGACAGGTGTTGGGTGAATGGTTCGATCGAGCACGATGACACCGTTGCCTTCGGCTTGAACATTGAAACTGAGAAGCGCACCGGCAGCGCTCGCGATCACCAAGAGCCACGTAAAGCCTTTTTTACCGAGTATCCCCACGATCATCTTTCCTTCTTTTGTGGGCTGGCCCTGGTCAGCTGTATAAAGGAGAGAGCGAAAGTTGTGCCGGTTTTTGAATATCGTGTTGATTCAATGGCTTATGGATGTTGTCCGGGAGCCCTTTGCCGAGGATGTTTCAACGGTGAGACAAAACCCTGCGCAGGCAGCCAGGATATGCGGATGCACCGCTCTAGAACAAGGGTCTTGGCGATGCTGTATCAGCGCCTTTACAAGTCCGGTGAGCAAACGATGAAGGGCGCTGAAATGGGTGGTTTGAGACAGGAAGGGTGTTTCAGGATCGGACACTTTTCACCCAAAACAGGGGGGCGGGGGAGAATGCCCCAAACGCCGGTCAGGCCTCGAGCAATCGGGTCACCGCGTTCAGTGCCTGGAGTCGGCGATCTGCCCAATCTCCCTGCAGTACTTCAACGGATTGTGCGTGGTGCTCGAGCCAGGCCAGGGTCTGGTCGAAAAATGCCTGGCGCTCACTCAATCGGGGCTGGCAACGCTGGCCATCATCCGTCCAGGCAACGTGTTCCGGCGACAGCAGCAAGTGCAAGTCGTAATGCCGGGCCAGTAGCGCTTGTTYGATCCAGGCGGGACAGTCGCCGAACAGGGTTTGGCTCCAGAGGATATTGCTCAGCAGGTGCGTGTCGAGGATGAGCAAAGGCGGTTGTTGTGCTCGTGCTTCGTCCTCCCATGCCAATTGACCGCGGGCGATGTCCGGAATGTCGGCCAGGGTGGTGTCCCGCGGATTCTGCTCGATGAACCAGCGCACATACTCGTCGACCAGAATCCCGCCGAAGCGCTGTTGCAACTCGGCCGCCAGCCAGCTTTTACCGCTGGATTCGGGGCCTGTGAGTACCAGGACTTTCATGCGTGCAATGCCGGATCGGCACGCCATTCGCGCCAGCCTTGCACGGCGATCACAGTGAACAAGCCGTACAGGGTGGCGGTCAGGTACAGGTCCTTATAGATGAACAGCCCGACGAAAATCACATCCAGGGCGATCCACAGCGGCCAGCACTGGACACGCTTTTGCGCCATCCAGACCTGCGCCACCAGGCTGAACCCGGTCAGAGCCGCATCGAGCCAGGGTTGTGCGGCATCGGTCCAGTGGGCCATGGCCGCCCCCAGCAACAGGCTGCCAATTGCACCGATGGCAAGGCTCAACGCCACGGACCGGGTATCGAGCCGACTGACTTCGCGGCCATGGGTCGTTTCGCCAAACCGCGTCCACTGCCACCAACCGTAAAGCTGCAAGGCGGCATAGACGACTTGCAGCAGCATGTCCGAATACAGCTTCACCTCAAAAAAGATCCAGCTATAGAGCAGCACCATGACCAGGCCGATGGGCCAGCACCAGGGGTTCTGTTTGACTGTCAACCAGACGGCAATGACACCGAGGGCGGCGGCAAACAGTTCAAGCCCGGACATGGAGGCTCCTTGGTAAAATCGAAAAGGGGACGGATTGTAACCGGATCGGCGTCGAGAATCCCGTGGCGCAGGGTGTGCTTCATTGGCGCCCGATAACGCGGCAGCGCCAATCGGACTTGTCTGGTAGGATTTCGGCCCCGCGCGGATAAACCCGAATCAGGGTTGTTTTTTCACAGGATTTTTACGGCTCTGTGGTGATCCTTGATGCGCGGTGCTTCAGCTACGCTAATCGCAATTCAAGCTTTTGAAAAATACTAACGGGGCATGCCGACGCGCATAGCCTTTTGGGGGATTGATGGATCTTTGGACCGCCTTTCAGGCATTG
>NZ_JBGCUL010000750.1:0-2226 GCF_054177685.1 Pseudomonas sp. P5_A2_2 | reverse complement strand
GTCCACCGCTGAAACGACGCTGAACCCTTCCTGCTCCAGCTCCCGGGCAATTCCCCGCACACGGTCGCCGGCAACGCTGTCGGACTTGATGTCGCGATGGACAATCAGGACCGGGAATTTCAAATCTTTATACATGAGGCTCAGTGTCCTGAGGCGGCAGACCAGAGCCTGCCAATTACCTCAGGGTAGAGTGTTGCAGAAGATGTGGCGAGCAGGATGCCCTGAAATGGGTCACAAGGTGTCCCTTTTTTTGAAAGGGCTAAACCTGAGCTTCAGCCTCGGCCAACTGCACCCACAACGCAGGGGCTCCAGCGGATTTGCCGATGATTTCCAGGCGCGCCGCGTGGCGGGCCAGGTCGTCCTCGCTGGCGCGGATGATGCGCGTCGGCTGGCGATCTGCTGGCAAACGGCGAATCTCGGTGGCCGAATTGTCCGCCCCTTCACCGGAGCCATTGCCATCGGAGGCGTTACCGGCCAGGGACAGGCTGGTCTGCCCCCCGGTCATGGTCAGGTAGACGTCGGCGAGAATCTCGGAGTCGAGCAAGGCGCCGTGCAGTTCACGGCCGGAGTTGTCGACGCCATAGCGCTTGCACAAGGCGTCGAGGCTGTTGCGCTGCCCCGGGTGACGTTCCCGGGCCATCATCAGGGTGTCGAGGATCGTGCAGTGCTGCGTGATGTCCGCGCGGTCCTGCTGCCCCATCAGGGCGAATTCGTTGTTGATGAAGCCAACGTCGAACGCCGCGTTATGGATGATCAGCTGCGCGCCCTTGATGAACTCGAAGAACTCTTCGGCCACTTCGGCAAAACGCGGCTTGCCCACGAGGAATTCGTTGGTGATGCCGTGGACGCCGATGGCGCCCTCGTCACTTTCGCGATCGGGTTGCAGGTACACGTGAAAGTGCCGGCCCGTCAGGCGTCGGCCGATCAACTCGACACAACCGATTTCGATAATCCGGTGGCCGTCGGTCACCGGCATGCCGGTGGTTTCGGTGTCGAGTACTACGGATCTGGTGGCCATCAGCGCTCAGCTCTCAATCGGTCAATCGTGCAAAAGCGGCGATGTTAACACGCTTGCCGGGGTCTTTCAGATACACCGTGTTGCCCCCATCGTCGGAGCGCCGCCCGGAGCAAGCTCGCTCCCACAGTGGATCGCCAGTGCACACAAAGTTTGTGCTCGACGCAGATCAAAATGTGGGAGCGAGCTTGGTCCGGGCGGCGTTCCGACGATGGCCGCAACTCGGTGTATCGGTTGAACTCAATTCAGCTTTGCTTGTACCCGCGCACTTCATCCACGCCACGGTTGGCCAACTGGTCGGCCCGTTCGTTGCCGTGATGGCCAATGTGTCCGCGCACCCATTTCCAGGTGACCTTGTGGCGATTGACCTGCTCGTCGAGCAACTTCCACAGGTCAGCATTCTTCACCGGCTCCTTCGCCGCGGTTTTCCAGCCGCGCTTCTTCCAGTTGTCCATCCACTCGTTGATGCCTTTCATCACGTACTGGGAGTCGGTCACCAGCAGCACCTCGCAGGGACGCTTGAGCTCTTCCAGGCCGCGGATCGCGCCCATCAGCTCCATGCGGTTGTTGGTGGTATTGGCTTCGCCGCCCCAGAGTTCCTTTTCGACGCCCTTGCACACCAGCAGCGCGCCCCAGCCGCCAGGGCCAGGGTTGCCCTTGCAGGCGCCGTCGGTGAACAGTTCTACGCTATCGCTCATGCCAATCTATCCAGAAAATGCGCTGGCCCGCCGATCGCTGATCGACAACGGCCGAAGCCGGGACAGGCCCGGCCGCAAATGAAAAGTGTGTATTACGGTTCGATGTTGCGCCGGTTGACCTTGGCCATCGGCAAAGGAATCAGCTTGCCCATCGGCTCGCGCCGCTCCTGACGGACCGGTCGCAGGCCCACCACGATCTTGCGCGCCACCAACAGATAGAAGCCGCCGCCCGACAGTTGCCAGTCACCGGCCCTGCGCTCCCAACCGGCCAGGCGAGTCTGCCATGCCGGTGACGCAAGCGGCGGACGATAGCACCCGAAGCGGCGTTTCTCCAGCGCGAAGCCCAGCAGGTTCAGCCAGTCCGCGACCCGCGACGGCGAAATGCAGCGCGCCTTGCGCAGCGCATCCTGGGCAAACACATGCCGCAGCCCCCAAGTGCTCCAGGGATTGATGCCGATGATCAGCAAATGCCCCCCGGGCCGCACGCTGCTTGCCGCCTCGCGAAGCAAACCG
>NZ_JBGCUL010000749.1:0-2233 GCF_054177685.1 Pseudomonas sp. P5_A2_2 | reverse complement strand
AAACTGCCCGGCAGCCTGGACCAGAAGTGGTACACCCGTGGCTACTACGGCTCGCTGAGTTTCAACACCCGCGCGGTGTATCAGCGCTACATGGGTTTCTATGACGGTAACCCGGCCAACCTCAATCCACTGCCACCGGTAGAAACGGCCAAGCGTTCGGTCGAAGCCATGGGCGGCGACGCGGCCGTGCTGGGGAAAATGCAGGCGGCAATGGCCAAGGGTGAATACCGCTGGGCCGCGCAACTGGGCAATCAGTTGCTGTTCGCCAACCCGGACAACGGCGATGCGCGCAAAGCCCAGGCCGAGGCGCTGGAGCAAATGGGCTATCAAAGCGAAAACGCCACCTGGCGCAACATGTACCTGACCGGCGCCATGGAACTGCGCAACGGCGTGCCACCCCAAGCGAGCAGTTCGGTATCGGTGGACATGGTGCGGGCGATGAGCCCACAGATGTTCTTCGACTTCCTGGCGGTGCGCCTGGACAGTGAAAAGGCTGTAGGCCATGACCTGACCCTGAACTGGACCTTCGAGGATCAGAACAAGGACTTCAACCTGACCCTGCGCAATGGTGTGCTGACCCACCGTGCCGGGCTCAATCCCCAGGCGGACGCCAGCGTGACCATGACCAAGGCAACCCTGGAACAGATCAGCCTCAAGCAACTGGATATCCCGACAGCGATCCAGAAAGGCCTGATCAAGTTGCAAGGCAGTGGCAAGAAGCTTGGGGAGTTGATGAGCAGCCTCGATACCTTCGCGCCGCAGTTCAATATCGTGACGCCTTGAACCGGTGACGCGGCAAACCGCGTCGCCTCCATCTCGAGCAGGTCGGATCGCCGCGCCGTCGCTCCCACACTGGATCTGTGTCATTCACAAAAGCTGTGAACAGCCTGGATCCCTTGTGGGAGCGACTGACTGGTCTTATTTGGCCGTAAACTTGRTGTAGCTATTGATCAGGTTGCGATAGTTCGGCAGGCGCTCAGAAAGCAGGTTGGCCAGGCCTTCCATGTCGTTACGCCAGTCGCCTTGCAGCTCGCAGGCCACGGAGAACCAGTTCAGCAGGTGCGCACCGGCGGCCGACATGCGTGCCCAGGCCGCTTGTTGCACGGTGGTGTTGAAGGTGCCGGAAGCATCGGTCACCACAAACACCTCAAAGCCTTCGGCAATGGCCGACAGGGTCGGGAACGCCACGCATACGTCGGTCACCACACCGGCGATGATCAGTTGCTTGCGTCCGGTGGCCTTGATCGCCTTGACGAAGTCTTCGTTGTCCCAGGCGTTGATCTGGCCCGGGCGTGCAATGAACGGCGCGTCCGGGAACTGCGCCTTGAGTTCCGGCACGATCGGACCGTTCGGACCGCTGTCGAAACTGGTGGTGAGGATGGTCGGCAATTTGAAGAACTTGGCGATGTCACCCAGGGCCAGCACGTTGTTCTTGAACTCGTTGGGCGAGAAATCCTGTACCAGCGAGATCAGACMGGTCTGGTGGTCGACCAGCAATACCACGGCATCGTCTTTGTTCAGGCGTTTGTACGGAACGTTGCTCATTGGAAACTCCTTGATGGATGGTTGTTGCAGTCAGCGCCGACCTGTTGGGCCGGCGCTTTTTTAAAAGAGTCAGAAGGCAAAACACGAGCAGCCAAAGGCGCCCCAGAAACCGGCGAAATCGCTGACCGGCGCGTTCGACAGGCGCGCCCGTTCATGGCTGTGTGAATGCACCGCGCACGGGCCGCTGCAATGGTGAACCTGGGCCTGCATTGGCGAGGTCGGGCGCCAGTGGCCCGGGACCTTCACCACCGGCGACCAGTCCGGCAGTACCGGCACGCTGGCCGGCCCGAGTTTTTCAAAGTCACCGGCGCCGTACACCACCTTGCCGCCGACCACGGTCAGCACCGACTCGATCCACTTGATCGCCTCTTCATCGACGCTGAAGAAATCCGCGCTGAGGGCGGCGACGTCGGCCAGTTGCCCGACCTTGATCTGGCCTTTCTTGCCTTGCTCCGACGAGAACCAGGCGCTGCCGTGGGTGAACAGTTCCAGCGCGGTCAGGCGCGGAAGGCCTTCGGCGTGCAGCTCCATGCCGCCGACGGTGCGACCGCTGACCATCCAGTACAGCGAAGTCCACGGGTTGTAGCTCGACACCCGCGTCGCGTCGGTACCGGCACCGACCGGTACGCCCTCGGCCAGCATGCGCTTGATCGGTGGCGTGGCTTCGGCCGCTTTCGCGCCGTAACGC
>NZ_JBGCUL010000748.1:0-2234 GCF_054177685.1 Pseudomonas sp. P5_A2_2 | reverse complement strand
GTCGTAACGCTGGGCTTTCATCGCTTGCAAGGCTTCTTCGCCGTTGCAGGCTGTATCCGGTTGCAGGTTGAGCTTGCTCAGCATGCCGCGGATCACCTTGGTCGAGATGCTGTTGTCTTCGGCCACCAGAATGCGGAAGTCGCAGGGGACCTTGACCGGCAGGACCTGGCCGCTTGGCACGGGCTGCGTAGCGACGAGACCTTTGTTGCGTTGGGTCAGTTCGTCGGCCAGGGTGGTCTTGAGGGTGTAGCCGGCTACCGGTTTGGCGAGGATGCGCTTGATCCCGGAGTTGCGCGCGATGATCTTGCTCGGTGCGTTGCTGATGCCGGTGAGCATGATCAGCAGGATGTCATGGTTCAGGCTCGGGTCTTCCTTGATCTTGGCCGCCAGTTGCATGCCGGTCATGCCGGGCATGTTCTGGTCCAGCAGGACCACATCGAAGTAATCACGCAAATGAGCCTTGGTGCGCAGCAGTGCAAGCGCTTCCTTGCCGGAAGGCGCGGCGCTGACGTTCAGGCCCCAGGCACTGCATTGCTGCACCAGCACCTTGCGACAGGTGTCATTGTCGTCCACCACCAATACCCGCGCACCTTGCAGCGGACCGTCGAGGTCGGAGGTCGGGTGTTCGAGGTGATCCGGGTCCAGCGGCAGGGTCAGCCACAGGGTGCTGCCCTGGTTGCTGCCTATCTTGATCCCGAACTCCCCTTGCATCAAGCGGATCAACYGACGAGCAATCACCAGCCCCAGGTTGCCGCCCAGGTGGGTGGCCGAAAGGAAATGCCGGCTGTGCAGTTCGGCGTGCATCAGGGCGTCGCGTTCTTCGGCGTCCATGGGCTCGCCGCTGTCCTGCACGGCAATACGCAGGCGCGGTTTGTTGTTGCGCTCGTCGAGCGCCACGACGATCAGGATTTCGCCTTCATCGGTTTTTTTCAGGGCGTTTTCCAGCAGGCTCAACAGGGTCTGGCGCAAGCGTGTCGGGTCGCCGCTGATCACCCGCGGCACTTGCGGCTGGATGAAGCTGATCAACTCGACGTTTTGCTGCTCGGCCTTGGCGCGGAAGATGCTCAGGCAGTCTTCGATCAGCGCGTTGAGGTCGAACTGCACATCGTCCAGCTCGATCTGCCCGGACTCGAGTTTTGAGATGTCGAGAATTTCGTTGATCAGTGTCAGCAGCTCGTTGCCGGCGCTGTGGATCGTCTGCACATAGTCGCGTTGCTTGACCGAAAGCGGCGTGCCCAGCAGCAGCTCGGTCATGCCGAGGACGCCGTTCATCGGGGTGCGGATATCATGGCTGATCTTCGCCAGGAACTCGGTCTTGGCGTTGATCTCGGCGTTGCTGGCCGCCAGGTCGCGGCTGATGCTGAAACGGTCTTCGGTGATGCGGCGCTGGCGCTCGCTCAATGCAATGCTCATCAGCAGGCCGCTGATGCAGATGAACACCAGCAAGGTGGTGAGCAGGCCATGGGGTTCGATCAGGGTCAGCCCCAACARGGCAGGCAGGATGATCAGTGTCCCGAGGTTGAACACCACCATGGCCACCACGAAGAGGCGAGCCGGGCGATAACCTTTTTGCCAGTGATGGGCGCTGATGAACAGCATGGTCAGGCCTGCCAGGGCTACCAGGCCGTAGGTAATGAAGTTCAGCGGCAAGGTATTGACGAACAGCAGCACCAAGCCGCAGGCGGTGATGAGCAGGATCTCGCCGAGCAGCAACCGGTTCAGCGGGTGCGGCCCGAGCGGGGAGAAGAAGCGATAGGCAAGCATCAGGCCGCAGGGCGCAGTCATTAACAATGCCAGGTAAGCCCCCGGCGTTTGCAGTGCATGCCAGTCCGGCAGCCAGGGACCGGCGAGGTTCAGCAACAGCAGCAGGCTGAGCATCAACAACCCTTCGCACGTCGCCAACCAGAGGGCGCTGTGCGAGCGGGTGTAGGCGTAGCGGATGAGATTGTGCAGGATCAGCATGGCGATGCAACCGAACAGCAGGCCATAGATCAGCGTCTGGTTCTGGTTGGCAGCCGCGAGGATCGCCGATTGCAGGGTGATATAGGGGCGTAACTGGTGGTCGGAGGCCAGTCGCAGGTAAACGTCGAGGGGGGTGTCGCTTTGCGGCAGGGCCAGCATGAAGTCGCTGCTGGGCAGTGGTCGCTCGGATTGCGGCTGTTCGGTGACCGTGCGGGAGTGATCGAGCACCGTGGCGCGGACCCGCACGGCCAAGTGTGACGGGCGCATGTCAG
>NZ_JBGCUL010000747.1:0-2234 GCF_054177685.1 Pseudomonas sp. P5_A2_2 | reverse complement strand
GCGGTATAGGCCACCCTTGGCACTCCCGGCAAGCGCTGTTCCAGCAGTGCACTCAAGGACTCTCCCGGTTCCAGGTAGGCATCGCCGAAGTCGGCGCCGAGCTGGTTCGGGTGGGCGACGATTTCCAGCAGCCCGTCGGCTGGCGGCTCCGCGTTGCGCAGATCCACCGGGGTGCACACGTAGTCGGCGGTAGCGCCGGCCAGGTTGCTCAGGCGGCGATTGAGCAGGTCCTTGAACACGCGCTTGGGAAGGCTGAGGTTTTGCCCCAGGTTGCGCGCCAGACGCACCGGCACCCCCTGGCGGGCGGCGAAGCGTGCGACGATCTCGCCGATCGGCCAGATGTTGTGCACGTGCTGATGGGAGTCCAGGTGGCTGGGGCGCAGGCCGTTGTCCAGGCAGCGCTGCCACTGGGCTTCGAGTTCTTCCAGTACGGCGTGGCGATCCCGGCGCCCGAGCCAGAGGCGGGTGCGGGGCAGGTTGAGATCGAACACACCGGCACCGTCGCAAAACGTCGGGCGTTGCACAATGCTCTGGCTCAATGGACGGCCGTAGGTCAGGTTGAAGTGCAGGCCGATGCGGCCTTCGAGCAATGGATGCCGGGCCATGGCACAGGCCGCTTCGAATGCCGGCATGTTGGCCATGGCGGTGGCGGAGCTGATGAGCCCGGCCTGGAACGCGCCCAGGATCACCGCGTTTTCGCAGGCACTGAGGCCGAAATCGTCAGCGTTGACTATCACTTGGCGAGGCATGTTTACCCTCCTTGAGGTTTTCCGTAGGCGCAGGCGTTTTGACGACAGGTGTCGCGCCGGGTGTAGGGGTGGCGACTGCGGCCGCCGCGCGCCGGGCGCGCCATTGCTGCAATCGGGGTTTGAAGCGTTGCCAGACCCGCAAGGCCAGCCCCAGCACCAGGCCGCCTGGACGCCAGGAGTAAAAACTCCAGCGCCAGTGTTCCAGTTGCCCGGTCATGCGTTCGTGCAGTTGATGG
Source organism: Pseudomonas sp. P5_A2_2 (assembly GCF_054177685.1). NCBI lineage: Bacteria > Pseudomonadati > Pseudomonadota > Gammaproteobacteria > Pseudomonadales > Pseudomonadaceae > Pseudomonas > Pseudomonas sp. P5_A2_2. Next base: position 1,249 of record NZ_JBGCUL010000747.1, on the reverse strand, counting down.
CTGGAGTTTTCCAGGCTGACCCGTGACGCATCGATCCACTGCCAGTTGTCTTCCAGGCCCCAGCGAATCCACTCTTCGAGCAACACCCGGCCGCTGCCCAGGTCGGCATATTGCGGCAGGAACGCCAGGTTGTAGTCGTACAGTCGGCCCTGTTCCAGCAAGCCGAGGCGATAGCTGATGCAGCGCCCCTCCAGCTCCAGCACCACCACGCGCACCAGGCCCCGGGCCGCGAGGGCGGTGAAGGCGCGGTCCATCCACTGGCGATGCCGCGCATCGGCAAAGATCCCGACCCCTTCATCGCCTTTCCAGCTCACTGCTTCGACTTCACTGATGTCCTGCAACAGCGGCCCCATGGTCAGGGCGTCAGGAGTAATCCGCCGCACCCGGGCGCCACACGCGGCGATGCGTTTGCGCGCGCGGCGCAGCTTGTAGCGCGGGTCGCCGGAGACTTCCTGATGGTCGGCCTCGCTGATCAGGTGCACCGGCACCCGACAGCTGAGGCGTTGTTCGGCGGTCGAACTCAGTGCCTGCCACGGTGCCAGGGCCTGCGTCGTGGGACCGGCCAGTTCGTTGAGTTGCAGCACGGCATGGGGCAGGTGTTGACGGATCTGCGCCAGCGCGTTGCGCATAGCGTCGCCGTCCAGCCTCGTCAGCAGCGCGAGGCGGTCGGCTAGGGGATAGCCCAAATGATGCAGGACCCGAAACGGCAAACACGCAAAGCGCTCCACGGATGCCACCAGCGGCAGGCACAGCGCCAGTTCGTCACCCTGCCAGCCGAGAAGCACGTGCAACTGCTCGACGGGCTTGAGTGCCAGTTCCGACGCGTATAGCCAGGCCAGGGTGTTGAACGGCGTGTGGTCTGTTACGCGCTGGCGCAACGCTTCGTAAGCCGCTATCGGAAAGTCGTCGGTGCACAGCGAAGTGCGCCATTCGAATCGTGCAGACATAAGATCAACTCGCCTCGGCTGGAACAGGAGAGGGTGCCGGTTTGCGCAAGGCATCCAGGCGTGAACCTCTGTAACGGGTTTCGCGGAAGAAGCGCCAGCCGAACAGGTGGTAGATGTTCATGATCCGCCCCTGCTCGCGATACCCCATGCGGATGTGCAGCTTGAGCGCGGGAATGTTGTGGGACTCGCAGATGTCCACCACTTTGTTGCAGCCCTGATCAGCCATGGCTTTCCACAGGTTCAGCTGGAAATCGACCGACAGCGTGGTGCCCCGGTAGGCAGGAATCTGCTCGAGAGCGAAC
>NZ_JBGCUL010000746.1:0-2241 GCF_054177685.1 Pseudomonas sp. P5_A2_2 | reverse complement strand
CTACCGCACGATGATGCCGGTGCTGGACGAATGTGCGCCGCTGATCAAATTGCCAATCGCCGTATGGATGACCAGCGAGCTGCGCAGCCTGCAAGCCAAATCGATTCACATGGGGCCGCGCATCAGCACGGTGATCACCAGGATTCTGGAGGTCGAAAACGGCTTCGATCAGCGCCTGGAAATCTTCCCGGAAGAAATCGGTGTGCGTTACAAAAACGCGGTCACCCAGGACGATCATCCGGGCCGTCATTTGTCCGTGGTCTATCGCGCCAGCGCGCCAGCGTTCGAACGCAATGACGATTGCCTGCCGATTACCGTGGCCTCGCTGTTCACTCGTTTGCCCGGCAGTGGTCGGCCGTTGTTCACCGATCTGATCGAGCGTGATGGCGTGCGGGCCAATGCAGCACAGGTCGAGAGCTGGTTCCGCGAGTACGCCAAAGTGGTCACCCACCCGGTGGTGGCGATCTATTTGATGTACGGCATCGGCCTCGAAGCCCACCAGCAAAACACCATGGTGCTGTTTTCCCCCGACGGCAAAGCACGTAGTCTGCTGATCCGCGATTTCGGCGATGGCCGCACCTACGCGCCATGGCTGGAAGAACGTGGCTACAGCCTGCAACCGCATGTTCAGCCGGGTATTCTGCCGACGGTGTTCTGCGGTGATATCGAGCCGGTGCGCATGTTTGTGCTGGACGCGGCGTTCCTCACGCATCTGCACGAGATCGCCCTGTGGCTGACCAAGGAGTACGGCTTGAACAACACGCGGCTGTGGCAAGTCTTGCGCGAGGAAACCGACCTTGCCTTCGAGGCCGTGCGCGATCGTGTCTCGCCTGCAGTGTGGGAAACCGAGCACAAGGCGTTCGTCGAAGATCCATGGCCGACCCGATCGTTGTTGCGCATGCACTTGATGCAGTACAGCAACTATCGTTTGCAACACACCCTGACCAACCCGCTCGCTAGCGCTTAACCGAGGCTGACTCATGTCCCATGCAGGTGTCATCCAGGGTTCAAGAGTACGAATCCTGATTTATCTTCTATTTGCGATCCAGTTGGTGTCGATGGGGGCGATGGAAATGAGCGGGCCGTTCTGGCCTGTCCACCTGCGTGGGCTGACGACTTCGGAGTCGGTTTTCAGCTTCGCCAGCATCGCCGTGTACGTCGGGCCGATGCTGGGCATTATTCTGACCAGTGCATTCTGGGGCCGTATCGGTGATCGCTACGGCCACAAGTTGATGATGATCCGCGCCCTCGCCGGTTTGTCTTTGACCCAGCTTGGGCTGGCCCTGTTCACTGACATCTGGGTCATTCTGATCCTGCGTTTCCTGCAAGGCGCGTTCGCCGGCTACATCGCTCCGGCGCAGGCGTATGGCGTCAGCATTGAAGCGCCTTCGCGACGGGCGCGGCTGTTCGCCATTCTGCAAATCTCGACCAACGTCGGCTCACTGCTGGGTGCGGTAGTCGGTGGTTTGATCCTCGATTACGCGACGTTCTTCTGGATCAACATCATCGCCTCGGCGTTGTGTGCGGTGTGCACCGTGATCGCCGCCGTGACCTTGCCGGATGTGCCGCCGGTGAAGAAAGCAGTGGTCGCGGACAAGACCGTGCCGGCCAGCCGTTCCGGCAACCTCTGGCAAGGTTCGCCGTTGCTGTCGCTGCTCGGCGTGATGGGCATTCTGTTGCTGGCGCGGATGCTGCCACAGACGTCGTTCTCGCTGTATGTCAGCTCGGTATTCGAGGTCAGCAATTCAGTGGTCGGCCTGTGCTACGGCTTGCTGGCGCTGGGTTTCATTCTGTCGGCCACTTCGTGGTCGCGTTATTTCGAACACCGTGGCCAGCAAGACACTTTGCAGCGCATGACCTACGTCGTCATCGGTTGCATCGTCCTCACCGCCGTGGCGGGCATCACCCGTAATCCGGTGGTGTTCGTCATCGCCTACTTTATCTGGGGCGTATTGCTGGGTGCGACCACGCCGGTGTTGATGGCGCTGATATCGAAAACCGCCGACAGCTCGCAGCAGGGCCATGTGCTGGGAATCGCACAGGGCACCGCGCAATTTGCCTCGATTGCAGGGATCTCAGCCGGCGGTCTGCTCAGTCAGGTCTACGGTTTGCAGTACACCTATCTGTTCGTTTGCCTGGCCTACGTCGTGGCGCTGATCCCGATTGTTGCGCTGCGTTACTGGCCTGCGGTGATGCAACCGAGTCCTGCCCCGCCCGGGGATTGATCAAGGAGCCAGCTTT
>NZ_JBGCUL010000745.1:0-2242 GCF_054177685.1 Pseudomonas sp. P5_A2_2 | reverse complement strand
CGGTTCTGCTCTGTGGATTGTCACACCAGATGATGTGATGAACACCACTGATTCTGCTGTTCTCTGGATGCACAGGGTCACAAATGGCAGAGAGCGCTGCGCGCAACTTCTGGCTCAACCCCACGATGTCAGCCGTCGTCTGCCCTTCGAATCCAGTCCAGCACTCCTGTAGTTCGACCACCGCATAGAAATTCCCGCCGTAGGCGATGTCCACCGTAAACGTACCAATACCAGGTACTTGCACCACCACATCGGCGCTGTGCAGGTAGCTGGCTACGTTGAACAAGCGAATCGACTCAACAAATTCGCCGCCCAGGGTGTATTCGGCATCGACCCGTCCCGCCGGTGTTTCAATCGCCAGTTTTCCCGGCTCGCGAGGTGTCACCAAGCCCTCTTCAATGACCACGGTCGATAATCCGATGGTGCCCGCTCCACACATCGGCAGGCAGCCACTGACTTCGATAAACAACGCACCGAAGTCGCAGTCGTCACGTACCGATGGATAAATAATGACGCCAGACATGATGTCGTGTCCCCGAGGCTCGAACATCAATGCGGTGCGTACCCAGTCGTGGTCACGCACGAAAATATCGCGTCGCTCCGCCATCGATACGGAGGGCATCAGCGGTGCTCCGCCCGCTACAACCCGAACCGGGTTGCCGCACGCGTGCGAATCAATGCAAAAAAAGCTGCGCCTCATACTGATGCCCTTTCAAAGGAGTTTGCTGGGGGAGTGACGCTGCAACGCGCCCCGTGACAGTCGATCCAACAGCAGCGCAATAGCGACAATGGCCAGGCCCGCTCGAAGGCCTGATCCCATCTCCATCCTGGAGAGGCCACGGGTAACTTCAGCCCCCAGGCCGCCCGCCCCCACCAAGCCTGCCAGCACCACCATCGCCAGCGACATGAGGATGCATTGGTTCAGGCCTACCAACAGTGTGGGTGCAGCAGTCGGCAGTTCAATTTTGAACAGAATGTCTTTAGGTGAAGCACCGGATGCCTGGCCCAACTCAAGGAGATCCTTGGGCAGTTGCTTGAAGGCCAGGGTCGTCAATCTGAGCATCGGCGGGATGCCGTAAACAATCGTTGCGATGATTGCGGGCACCCGTCCCAAGCTGAACAGCATCACTGCGGGGATCAGGTATACCCAGGGCGGCACCGTTTGCATGATGTTCAGAATCGGCAGCAACGCTTCATCTATACGCTTCACCCGGGCGGCCAGAACCCCCAGCGGGAAGGCAATGGCAACAGAGATCAGGACCGACACGCTGACGAGCGCAATCGTCTGGATGGACGCGCCCCAAAGGCCAGCGAACAAACAGAAAACCAACATCAGCGCAGCGAAAACAGCGACTCGTTTATTGGCAAAAAAGAAGGCCGCAACGACGACAATACCGATGAACAAGTACGGATGGGGAGCAAGCAGCGCCCCCTCCACTGCACCGAGTACCGCCTCAATGACCTGACTTATCCCTTTGAACAATCCATGTAAATTAGTGTTCAGCCAGTCAACGGCGGGAGCCAGGTAATCGCCTGGAGAAAATTGAATGTGCGTTGTCATTGGGAAGCCCTCACCCGCGCCTGTGCAGCACTCTGCGCCAGACGATCCAGGATCATGGTCAGGATAACGATAGCGATGGCCGCGTTGATCGACTTGGCGATATCCAACGTACGGATGGAACCGTAAATCGMCTCGCCCAAACCACCCGAACCCACAATGCCGGCGATGACGACCATACCGAACGCCATCATCAGGCTTTGGTTGATACCGGCCATGATGCTGGGCATGGCGAACGGTAAGCGGATCTTGAAAAACATCTTCATTCCAGTCACGCCGCTGGCATCTCCCAACTCGATGAACTCCTTGGGTGTCATGCGAATACCCAGGGAGGTCAGTCGTAGCGCAGGGGGAAGCGCGACGATAAAAGTCGCCAACAGCGCCGTGGCAGGGCCGTAGCCGAGCAGTGCAATGGCCGGCAGCAGGTAGATGTAGGGCGGCATCGTCTGGATCAAATCCAGACAAGGATCAACCACGCGATCAAAGGCCGGCGCCAGACCGGCAATGACCCCCAGCGGAATGGCGACAACCAGTGCCAGGACAGTCGCAGTGAGCACCAGGGCAAGCGCAAATCCAGACAAGGATCAACCACGCGATCAAAGGCCGGCGCCAGACCGGCAATGACCCCCAGCGGAATGGCGACAACCAGTGCCAGGACAGTCGCAGTGAGCACCAGGGCAAGCG
>NZ_JBGCUL010000744.1:0-2245 GCF_054177685.1 Pseudomonas sp. P5_A2_2 | reverse complement strand
CAGTACCTGCCCGCGCTCGCCAAGCCTGCGCAGCAACTGGCCGACGATTTCCGCGGTCGGGCCGCCAATGCCGACATCGACTTCGTCGAACACCAGGGTCGGGACACGAGAGGTCTGTGCGGTGATCACCTGGATCGCCAGGCTGATCCGTGACAGCTCGCCACCGGATGCGACTTTTGCCAAGGCTTTTAATGGTTGTCCCGGGTTGGCGCTGACCAGCAGTTCAACTTGTTCAAGTCCGTTAGGCATCAGTTCGTCGCTGCTGTTTGGACGCAGTTCGATGGTGAAGCGCCCGCCAGGCATGCCCAGGCGCTGGATTTCCTGTTCCACTGCGCTGGCCAGGCTGCTCGAGGCTTGATGACGCAGGTCGCTCAGTTCCCGGGCCTTTTCCTGATAATGGCGAGCGTATGAAGACAGCTCATCACTCAGCCGCTCGATGGATTCGTCGTTGGCGTTGAGGGTTTCGATTTCATCCAGCAGTTTCTGCTGCATCTCGGCGACTTCGGTCGGCTGGATGCGGTGTTTGCGCGCCAGGGTGTAGATCGCGTCGAGGCGTTCCTCAAGGTATTGAAGGCGCGACGGATCGGCGTCGAAGTTATCGAGGAAGCGGTTCAGTTCACCGACAGCCTCTTCAACCTGGATCTGTGCACTGGTCAACAAGCTGCTGGCTTCGCCCAGTGCACCGATCGAGCTGTTCACGCTCGACAGGCGATTGAGGCTGGCGGTGAGGGCGTTCAGTACATTTCCGGAATCACTTTCACTGCATTGCTCGACGACTTGCCGGCAGATGCCGAGCAAGGTCTCGGCGTTGGTCAGGTTCTTGTGTTCCTGCTCTAGCTGCTCGAGTTCGTTGTCGCCAAGGCCGAGGTTTTCCAGCTCTTCGAGTTGGTAGCTGAGCAATTGGTGACGAGCGCGTTGTTCGTCGCCGGAGTTGGAGAGTCGATCCAGCTCCTGGCGAGTCTGGCGCCAGCGCTGTGCGGCAAGCTGCACCTGGCGGGCAAGGTCCGTGGCCCCGGCGTACTCGTCGAGCAGGCGGCGATGGGTGTCGGTCTTGAGCAGGGATTGGTGTTCGTGCTGGCTGTGAATGTCGATCAGCAGCTCGCCCAGCGCCTTGAGATCGCCAAGCGGGCAGGGCGTGCCGTTGATGTAGCCGCGGGAGCGTCCTTCGGATGTGATCACCCGGCGCAGGATGCACGGGCCGTCGTTTTCGAGGTCGCGTTCGGCCAGCCAGGCGCTGGCTTCCGGAATGTCGGCCAGATCGAAGGTGGCCAGGATGTCGGCCTTGTCGGTGCCGGGGCGAACCACGCCGCTGTCGGCGCGATCACCCAGGGTAAGGCCCAGCGCGTCGAGCATGATCGACTTGCCCGCGCCGGTTTCCCCGGTGATCACGCTCATCCCGCGATCGAGTTCGAGATCGAGATGTTCAACGATGGCGTAGTTGTGTACGGACAGGTGCACCAGCATATGGGCCGCTCCCAGGTGTTAGGTCTGGTTATTTATACAGTGTTTTGTTTCTGGCTGACAATGCCCCTCGTTAGCTCGATTCGCTCGGTCCGACGAAAGCCTTATCGCAACCGGGAATGACAAAGCAGTTGTTTTTTGTAGGGTTAATCGTCGGTGCCCCTTGAAGCCGGATTTTGCGGCCCCATATAGCTGGGCAGAAGCGCGAGTTGAGCTCGCGGACGATATTGAAAGGAGAAATCTATGGCTGACGAACAGACAGTGGATACGCAAAACCCAGACGCCAACCAGGCGCCCGAGGCTTCGGGTGAAGACCTGGCGGCTCGTGTACAAGTGCTCGAAGAGCAACTGGCAGGCGCTCAGGATCAGGCTTTGCGTGTAGCCGCCGATCTGCAGAACGTCCGCCGTCGCGCCGAGCAGGATGTGGAGAAGGCTCACAAGTTCGCGCTGGAAAAATTCGCCGGCGACCTGCTGCCGATCGTCGACAGCCTGGAGCGCGGCCTGGAGCTGTCCAGCCCGGACGACGAAAGCATCCGTCCGATGCGCGAAGGCATCGAGCTGACCCTGAAAATGTTCCAGGACACCCTCAAGCGTTATCAGCTTGAAGCGATCGATCCGCATGGCGAGCCGTTCAACGCCGTTCAACATCAGGCGATGGCCATGCAGGAAAGCGCCGATGTCGAGCCGAACAGCGTTCTGAAGGTGTTTCAGAAGGGCTATCAGCTCAATGGTCGCTTGCTGCGCCCGGCGATGGTCGTGGTCAGCAAGGCGCCTGCGCCGGTTT
>NZ_JBGCUL010000743.1:0-2247 GCF_054177685.1 Pseudomonas sp. P5_A2_2 | reverse complement strand
GAGTTTACAGTGCCTTTCGCCCCGCGCATCTCGCCTGTTTCAAGATGAAGATGAGGCCGATTCAGTTTGCCGGGTGAAACGCGACAGCAGCACACGATCCAGCACCCACACCACCACCAGCGACGCGCCCACCAACGGGAAGGCCACCGCCAGGGCGAACATGATCACCGTCGCAGTTTTCCATTTCGGCAGGTCGTGACGAAGTGGCGGCACGCCGAGTTTTCCTTGGGGGCGACGCTTCCACCAGATCACCACGCCACTGACCGCGCTGAGCAAAATCATCAGGCAGATCAGCAACACGATGATCTGGTTGAACGTGCCGAACATCTTGCCTTCGTGCAGCATCACGCCGATTTCCGTGGCGCGGGCGACGGTACCGTACTGCTCGAAACGTACATCGGCCAGGACCTTGCCGGTGTACTGATCGATGTGCAGGGTGGCGTCATTGCGTGGGTCGTCGGCGAACACGGCGATGGTGAACACGCCAGTCGCGGTGGTCGGCAGGGTGATGCTGTAACCCGCTTCGACCTTGCGCTCTCTGGCGATGTTTTGTACGTCCTGCAGGCGTATGGTCGGCGATGCCGGACCGGCCGCTGCGCCGTCGTGGGCCATGTGCTCGGCATGATCGCCGGACATTGGCATCGGCGTATTTTCCATGGCCCACGGCACGGTCTGGCGGGTGGCGGTGTTGAGGCTGCGCGCCTCGACATCGGACTTCGGTACGTCATCCCACATGGCCGCCGGGAACACGTTCCACACTTCAGCGTACTGCTTGCCCCAGAAGCCGGTCCAGGTCATGCCGCTGAGCAGCATCACCAGCAGCAGGGACGCGCCCCAGAACCCGGTGACCGCGTGCAGGTCACGCCACAAGATTCGACCGCGACTGTTCAGGCGCGGCCACAAGATGCCTGCTGCCTGACCGCGCGGCCACCACAGGAAAATCCCGGACACCACCAGCACCACGCCCCAACCGGCGGCCAGTTCGATCAGCCGATCGCCAACGGTGCCGATCATCAGCTCGCCGTGAATCGACCGGGCAATGGCTTGCAGGTTCTTCTTGGCGTCTTGCTCGCCGAGGATGTCGCCGTGGTATGGATCGACAAAAACGTTCAGTTCGTTGCCGCCATTGAGGACGACAAACTGGGCGCTGCGCTCGGCATTGACCGGTGGCAGGTATTGCTTGACGGTCCCTTGCGGGTACGCCGCTTTCACCCGGTTGAGCAGGTCGTCGGCCGGGACGGTGTGATGACCGGCCGGGACATTGAGCAGGCTGCTGTACATCAGTGAATCGAGTTGCGGTTTGAACAGGTAAATAGTACCGGTCAAGGCCAGCATCACCATGAACGGCGCAACGAACAATCCGGCATAGAAATGCCAGCGCCACGCCAGGTTGTAGAAATTCACTTTGGGCTGTTTCATCACGTGTGCTCCGCTTGGCTGGATCTTTTAGTTGTTTGTTTTTGCGGTTGCTGCGCAACCGATCGCGAGCAGGCTCGCTCCCACAAAAGAGCGGCCTGCCTGGGCTGTTCTCAGAAGCTCATGTCCACCTTGGTCCAGAGCGTGCGCCCCGGTTCCTTGATGGCTTGCGGGTCATTGGCCGGGTAGCCGAAACCGGCATTACCGGCCAGGTTCAAGTGCTCGGCGTAAGCCTTGCCGAACAGGTTGTCGACGCCGCTGCTGACCTTCCAGTTGCTGTTGATCCGATAGGCACCGTTGAGAGAGAACACGCCGAACCCCGGCGTCTTGCCGAAGTCCTTGCCGACCACGTTGCCCTTGTTCTGGTCGATACGGTTTTGCGCGGCGACCACTCTCCACAGTGCGCCGGCGCTCCAGTTATCTTCGCTGTAGGTCAGGCCGAAACGGGCATCCAGCGGCGGCATCTGCGGCAATGCACTGCCATTGCTGCTGTTCTTGCCCCAGGCATAGGCCAGGGTCGCGTCGGCGTTCCAGTTCTCGGTGAAGTTGTAGGCGGCGCCCAGTTCACCGCCCATGATTCGCGCGTCGATGTTTTCGGCTTGCGAGGTCGTACCCATCATTGTCGGGGTGTAGTTGAACAGGATGTAATCGCGCACCTGCCCGACGTAAGCCGAGGCCCATGCTTCGAGGTCTTCGGTCTTGTATTGCAGGCCGAAATCGAGCTGGGTGGTTTTTTCCGGTTTGATCGAATCGAAAGCATTGACCGAACCGGCGGGGCCGGACTTGGGTGAAAACAGCTCCCAGTAATCCGGGAATCGCTGGGTGTGACCG
>NZ_JBGCUL010000742.1:0-2247 GCF_054177685.1 Pseudomonas sp. P5_A2_2 | reverse complement strand
GCCAAGGACCTGGAGCAATTGCACAATCAATGGCTGCAACCCAAGTACCCGCGGCTCACCGAGTCCCCGGGTTTCTGGCAAAACCTCTGTTTATTGCTGGCCGTGCTGGCGTTGAGCTGCATGGCCATAGTGTTCTGGCAGCGTCGCCAGCAGCACAACCTGGAACAGCGCCTGCTGGCCGCGCAGGAAGACATTGCCTTGCGCGCCGCCAGCGAAGAGGCATTGCGGCTCACCCAGTTTTCCATCGATCAAAGCACCGTCGGTATCCTCTGGGTCAACTGGGACAGCCACGTGCGCTACGCCAACCGCGCGGCGGAAAGCATGCTTGGCTATCCGGCTGGCGGGATCATTGATCGGCCCTTGATCGATTTCGAACCCGGCCTGCACATGGACCGCTGGCTGAATCTGTGGAAGCGCGCCCGGGCCAGTGAAGAAGGCCCGCAAAGCTTCGAAACCAATTGCGTGCGCGCTGACGGCAGCATTCTGCCGACCGATGTCTCGTTGAGTTTTCTGCGCTTTCGCGATGGCGAATACCTGGTGGTTTACCTCAACGACGTCACCGAGCGGCGCCGTGCTCTGGCCGCCTTGCAGGAAAGCGAGGCGCGGCTGCAAGGCATCGCCGCCAATGTTCCGGGGCTGGTATTCCGCCTGGAGCGGGCGCCGGTGACCGGTCAGATCGACTTTGCCTACATCAGCGAAGGCAGCGAAAGCCTGGTGGGTTATTCGCCAGCCACGCTGGCGCATCGCGATAAAGGCCTGCGCAGCATCGTGCATCCGGATGACAGGGCCAGCTATCACCAGACCCAGGATCATGCGCTGGATACCGACAGCGACTGGTCGTGGCAAGGTCGAATTCTCACGCGCCAGGGCGAACAGCGATGGGCGGAAATCAAGGCCATCACCCGTCAGCTGGAAGACGGAGCCTATGTCTGGGACGGTATCGTCTGGGACATCAGCGAGAGCAAGCGCATCGAACTTGAACTGGCCAGCTCCCGGGAACAACTGCGTGAGTTGTCCGCGCACCTGGAAAGCGTGCGCGAAGAAGAAAAGGCGCGCATCGCCCGGGAAGTTCACGATGAGCTGGGTCAGATGCTGACCGTGCTCAAGCTGGAAACCTCCATGTGCGAACTGGCTTACGCGCAACTCGATCCAGGCCTTAACGAGCGCCTGGGCAGCATGAAACGCCTGATCGCTCAACTCTTCCAATTGGTTCGCGACGTGGCGACTGCATTGCGCCCGCCGATTCTCGATGCGGGTATTGCCTCGGCCATCGAATGGCAGGCCCGACGGTTTGAGGCGCGCACGCAGATCCCGTGTCTGGTGCAGGTGCCGGACAATCTCCCGGTGCTCAGCGACGCCAAGGCTATCGGCCTGTTCCGGATCCTTCAGGAAGCGCTGACCAATGTCATGCGCCACGCCCAGGCGCATACTGTCGAACTGACGCTGGCGCTGGAAGGCGACGAGTTGTGTCTGACGGTCAGCGATGACGGTGTAGGATTTGTCGCCGCGCTTGGCAGGCCAGCGTCCTTTGGGATTGTCGGCATGCGCGAGCGGGTATTGATCATGGGTGGTGAGTTATCCCTTGAGAGTGAGCCGGGTGAAGGCACGACCCTGAGTGTGCGGGTGCCATTGGGTGGGGCCTGATTTTTAATGTTGTCTGGGCTGACACCTTTGTGGGAGCGAGCCTGCTCGCGATAGATCTTGAATCTGGAGAAGTCTGTGATCCGTGTACTGGTAGCCGAAGACCACACCATCGTCCGTGAAGGCATCAAGCAGCTGATTGGCCTGGCCAAGGACCTGCTGGTGGTGGGGGAGGCGAGCAATGGCGAGCAGTTGCTCGACACCTTGCGTCATGTGCCCTGCGAAGTGGTGTTGCTGGACATCTCCATGCCAGGCGTCAACGGTCTGGAAGCGATTCCGCGGATTCGCGCCCTGAACAATCCACCGGCGATCCTGGTGTTGTCGATGCACGACGAAGCGCAGATGGCCGCCCGGGCGCTGAAGGTCGGGGCTGCCGGTTATGCAACCAAAGACAGCGATCCGGCACTGTTACTGACGGCCATTCGCAAAGTGGCGTCTGGCGGGCGTTATATCGACCCGGAACTGGCCGACCGCATGGTCTTCGAGGTCGGCCTGACCGACTCGCGTCCATTGCACTCGTTGCTCTCCGAGCGCGAATTTTCCGTGTTCGAACGCTTGGCCCAGGGCGCTAACGTCAACGACATCGCCCAGCAACTGGCGCTGAGC
>NZ_JBGCUL010000741.1:0-2251 GCF_054177685.1 Pseudomonas sp. P5_A2_2 | reverse complement strand
GATCAAGACGCTGCTGACGCCGTTCAAGCCACAAATGAACCAGCAACCTCCCCCTTCGCGCAGATCGACAACAGCGCCGAAGACATCCAGGAAACCGCTCAAGCCGAATCGGCACCCGCACCTGCGCCAGTCGTCGAAGAAAAGAAGCCGGCCAGCCACAGGGAAGTGATCGTAACCAAGGGTGACACCCTCTCTACACTGTTCGAAAAGGTCGGCCTCCCAGCCACCTCGGTGCGTGAAATACTGGCCAGCGACAAGCAGGCCAAGCAGTTCAGCCAGCTCAAGCATGGGCAAAAACTCGAATTCGAACTGAGTCCTGACGGTCAGTTGACCAACTTGCACAGCAAGCTCAACGACCTCGAAAGCATCAGCCTGACCAAGAACGAAAAGGGCTACACGTTCAACCGCATTACCGCGAAACCGACCGTACGCTCGGCTTACGTTCACGGCGTGATCAACAGCTCGCTGTCGCAGTCTGCAGCCCGAGCCGGCCTGTCTCACAGCCTGACCATGGACATGGCCAGTGTGTTTGGCTACGACGTAGACTTCGCCCAGGATATTCGCCAGGGCGATGAATTCGACGTGATCTACGAGCAAAAAGTGGTCAACGGCAAAGCCGTCGGCACTGGCCCGATCCTGTCGGCGCGCTTCACCAACCGCGGCAAGACCTACACCGCCGTGCGCTACACCAACAAACAAGGCAACAGCAGCTACTACACCGCTGACGGCAACAGCATGCGCAAGGCATTCATCCGCACACCGGTGGACTTCGCCCGCATCAGCTCGAAATTTTCCATGGGCCGCAAACACCCGATCCTGAACAAGATCCGCGCCCACAAAGGCGTCGACTACGCAGCACCGCGCGGCACGCCGATCAAGGCAGCCGGCGATGGCAAGGTCTTGCTGGCCGGTCGCCGTGGTGGCTACGGCAATACCGTGGTCCTCCAGCACGGCAATACCTACACCACGCTCTACGGCCACATGCAAGGCTTCGCCAAAGGCGTGAAGACTGGCGGCACGGTGAAACAGGGCCAGGTGATTGGTTATATCGGCACCACCGGTCTCTCCACYGGGCCGCACCTGCACTACGAGTTCCAGGTCAATGGCGTGCACGTCGACCCGCTGGGCCAGAAACTGCCAATGGCCGATCCGATTGCCAAGGCAGAACGCCCACGCTTCCTCGCCCAAAGCCAGCCACTGATGGCGCGCATGGAACAGGAAAAAGCCACTCTGCTGGCTTCGAGCAAGCGCTAAGTCATGGCGCTCTATATAGGTGTGATGTCCGGAACCAGCCTGGATGGCCTGGATATCGCACTGATCGAGCAAGCCCCGGCGATCAGACTGATCGCCTCCCACTACATCCCGATGCCCGACTCCCTGCGCGCCGAGCTCCTCGGCTTGTGCGCCAGCGGCCCGGACGAAATCGCCCGCTCCGCCATTGCCCAGCAGAACTGGGTRAAACTGGCAGCCCAAGGGATTCATGCTCTTCTCGCTCAACAGCAACTGAAGCCCGACGACATTCGTGCGATCGGCAGCCATGGCCAGACCATCCGCCATGAACCTGCACGCGGTTTCACCGTGCAGATTGGCAATCCGGCCCTGCTGACAGAGCTGACCGGCATCACCGTGGTCAGCGACTTCCGCAGCCGCGACGTCGCTGCCGGCGGACAAGGTGCTCCGCTGGTTCCCGCCTTTCACGAAGCCTTGTTTGAAGAGCGTCCCGGCAATCGTGCCGTGCTGAACGTCGGTGGATTCAGCAACCTCAGCCTTATCGAGCCTGGCAAGCCTGTTGCCGGTTTCGACTGCGGCCCGGGCAATGTCCTGTTGGACGCCTGGATTCATCAGCAACGTGGCGACAACTATGACCGTGACGGCCAATGGGCCGCCAGCGGCAAGGTTGAACCCGCTCTATTGAATGAGCTGCTCAGCGATCCGTTCTTCGTAACCAAGGGCCCGAAGAGTACCGGACGGGAAGTATTCAACCTGCCTTGGCTGACACAGCACCTGGCACAACTGCCAGCCTTCGCCGCCGAAGATGTTCAGGCGACGCTGCTTGAGCTGACCGCGCTGACCATCATCGAATCTCTGCAAAGCGCCCAGGCAGACACGCAGGAACTACTGGTCTGCGGCGGTGGCGCTCACAACACCGCGTTGATGAGTCGCCTGGCCGCCCTGCTGCCAAATGCCAGTGTCAGCAGCACCGCCACTTACGGCGTAGACCCCGACTGGGTCGAAGCCATGGCCTTCGCGT
>NZ_JBGCUL010000740.1:0-2253 GCF_054177685.1 Pseudomonas sp. P5_A2_2 | reverse complement strand
ATCGCAAAACGATTTTGGGTGATCTCCAGCGCCGTTGCAGACTCACTCGCCACGGAATATTCCCCAGACGACAGACTGTGCGGCACATCGATCATGAAGCCCGAGTTCCTGCCTGCCGGCCCCTTGGCGACTTCATGAGCATCGACCACAACGATGCTGTCACCCGGGTGCAACTGTGAAAGTCTGCGAGCGGCGGACAGGCCGGCAAAACCGGCACCGATAATCAGCCAATCCGCCGTCACGTTTCCATCAAGCATGCGGACAGGCGCAGTGCGTGCGGAAATCGCCTCCCAACCTGAAACCCCGGTGTCTACCGGCAGGCGCTTGATGGTATGGGTGCTCATTTTTCGGTCTCTTCATCCRACCGATCAGACACATCGATCCAGATTGTTTTGATTTCGGTGTACTGGTCATGGGCAAAAATGGATTTGTCCCGACCACCGAAGCCCGACTCTTTGTAGCCGCCGAATGGCGTCGATGCATCACCCTCACCAAAGCAGTTCACGGTGACGATGCCGGCGCGAATTTCCCGCGACAACTTGATTGCCCGCCGCAGGCTGCCGGTATATACCGAGGCCGCCAGGCCGTACACCGTGTCATTGGCCAGGGCAATGGCTTCGCAAATCGTGTTGAAGGTGGTGACCGAAAGAATCGGGCCGAAGATCTCTTCCTGGAACAGCCGGTTGTCTCGACCGACACCGTCAATCACCGTAGGCTCTACAAAGGCACCATCTTTGGTCGCGCCGCCGTAGACAACTTCAAGCTTGCCGGCCGCGGCGTGCTCAAGGTACGACTTCACTTTTGCGAAATGCTCAGGGCTGACCAGCGACCCTACGCGGTTTTGCGGATCGAGTGGGTCGCCCATTTTCCATTCGCGGATGTAGGCGCCCATGCGCTCCAGCAGCTCGTCTTTAACAGACGCGTGGACGATCAGACGTGACGTCGCGGAGCAGTTTTCGCCCATGTTCCAGAACGCGCCGTTGACGACATGCTGAGCGACAAGATCCAGGTCTTGGGCATCGTCCATCACCACGGCAGGATTTTTTCCGCCGCATTCGAGAACGATACGTTTCAGGTTCGAATCGGCGGCGTAATGCAGGAAACGCCGGCCGGTCGCGGTGGAGCCGGTGAAGCTGACCATGTCGACATCGTTATGCAAACCGATCGGCTCACCGACGTCTTTGCCCGTGCCGGTCACAATGTTGAGGACACCAGCGGGTATACCGGCTTCAAACGCCAGCTGAGCGACACGCAACGTGGTCAGCGAGGTTTGTTCGGCAGGTTTGACGATGACCGAACAACCCGCAGCGAGCGCCGGGCCGATTTTCCAGGCCAGCATCAGCAGCGGGAAGTTCCAGGGCAATACGCAGCCCACCACGCCGATCGGCTCCCGGACCACCATGGTCAGCGCGTYGCTGCCCACCGGGGCGGTGTTGTCGTAAATCTTGTCGATCAGTTCTGCGTGCCAGCGGATCGTGTGGATGGTGTCGGGGATGTCGACCAACTGACATTCACTGACCGGTTTGCCGCTGTCGAGGCTCTCGAGGACGGCCAATTCGTGTTGATGGCTTTCAAGCAGGTTTGCAAACTTCAACAGAACCGCTTTGCGTTCCCTGGGAGAAATCGATCTCCAGCGTCCATCCTCGAAGGCCTCTTTGGCGTTACTCACCGCAAGGTCGACATCCTCGGACGAACAGGCAGCGACGTCTGTCAAAAACTCACCCGTTGCCGGGTTGTTCGTGGCGAAGGTCTTGCCGGAGATCGCGGGCTTGAACGCGCCATTGATGAACGCCTTGGATGGCAACGAAATGTCTTTGGCCAGCGCGGCATATTCGGCCTTGCTCAGAAGATCACCCATGGCTGGCTCCCGAAGTAATGTTGGCTACGTTACGTTTGAGTTCAGTAATGACCGACGCGAAACTCTGCTTTTCGTCCGCTTCAAGTGGCTGCAATGGCAGGCGCACGTTACCGACTTTCAATCCGGCAACTTCGCAGCCGTACTTGATCGATTGCACGAACTTGCCACCGTCCAGGGCATTCATCAGCGGCATCATTGCCGACATGATTTGACGGCCTTTGTCGAAGTTCTTTTCGATCACGCAGGCTTCATAAAGCGCTACGTGTTCCTTGGGCAGGAAGTTGGAACCTGCGCACACCCAACTGCGGGCGCCCCAGGCAAAAAACTCGAGGGCCTGGTCGTCCCATCCGCAGGACAAGGCGATGTTGGGGAACTGCCGGGCCAGCATATGCACC
>NZ_JBGCUL010000739.1:0-2262 GCF_054177685.1 Pseudomonas sp. P5_A2_2 | reverse complement strand
GGCGATAGGTGTCCCAGAACACGATAAGCACCAACGTCGACAACCCCACCAACAGCAGCAACGCAAACACCAGGGCCAGGCCGGCAAACAGCAACAGGCTGACGGTGCGGGCTTTTTGTTCCTGCAATTCGATGCCGAACAGTTCGACATGGCTGTGCAGCAACCCAAGGAAGGCAGCACCCAGGCGCCGTGATGAGGAACTGGTACCCGCTACAGACGGGCCGGATTCACCGATCGACATATCAGCGCCGGCTAGCCAGCAGGCCGATCAGGAAACCCACGCCGGCCGCGATCCCGACGGATTGCCAAGGGTTGGCCTGGACATAGTCTTCAGTGGCTGTGACAGCGGCCTTGCCGCGTTCGCGCAGGGAGTCTTCGGTCAGTTTCAGGGTTTCACGGGCACGCAAGAGACTGTCGTGAATCTGCTCGCGCAATTCGTCGGCCTGATCGCCGGCCAGGGTCGCGGTGTGCTCCAGCAACCGTTCGGTGTCACTGACCAATGTCTGAAAGTCGTTCATCAGGATTTCTTGAGCAGTCTTTGCCTGGGTGCGGGCCATGGTGGATCTCCATAAGTGGCTTTCTGATGCTTTCGAGTATGAGCCTTCGGCGAAGGTTCAGTACAAATGACTGGTACAACTTTTGCTATGTCGTGGTGCGCCGGTCCGCACCATTGCGCTATGGCCGGGCATGATTTCAGTAAAACCGTAGGACAAACAATCAAAAACTCGCGTAAACCTCCGGGGCGCGTTTTTCCTGGAGGGCGTCCGTGCGCCAAAGTGGTTCAACGAGATCAGTGCGCTGATGCTTCGAAGCCGCAACTTGGTGCATGGACAGTCATCGCGAACTGCTTTGGTGCTTTTTTCTGCCATAAGGTCAGCCCATCCCATGGAAAACCTGCAAAGCGCTGTGGACACCCTGGTCCATAGCTCCAACACGCTGTTCATTCTGATCGGTGCGGTCATGGTTCTGGCCATGCACGCCGGTTTTGCCTTTCTCGAAGTCGGAACTGTGCGACAGAAAAACCAGGTCAATGCGTTGTCGAAAATCCTCAGTGACTTCGCCGTTTCGACATTGGCCTACTTCTTTATAGGCTATTGGATTTCCTACGGCGTGACATTCATGCAGCCGGCGGCTGTGCTCAATGCCGACCATGGCTATGGACTGGTGAAGTTTTTCTTCCTGCTGACCTTTGCCGCGGCGATCCCGGCGATCATTTCCGGAGGRATCGCCGAGCGCGCCAGGTTTGTCCCGCAACTGTGTGCAACCGCGTTGATCGTTGCGTTCATCTATCCGTTCTTCGAAGGCATTGTCTGGAATGGCAACCTGGGTTTGCAAGCCTGGTTGCTGGAGCGCTTCGGCGCCGGTTTCCATGATTTCGCCGGTTCGGTGGTGGTGCATGCCATGGGCGGTTGGCTGGCACTGGCGGCGGTGCTGTTGCTCGGGCCGCGTAATGGCCGCTATCGCGAAGGTCGCCTGGTGGCGTTCGCGCCATCGAGCATCCCGTTTCTGGCGTTGGGCTCATGGATCCTGATCGTTGGCTGGTTCGGCTTCAACGTCATGAGCGCGCAAACCCTGCAAGGTGTCAGCGGACTGGTGGCGGTGAACTCGTTGATGGCCATGGTGGGCGGTACGGTGACGGCGCTGATTGTCGGGCGCAACGACCCCGGCTTTCTGCATAACGGTCCGTTGGCGGGGCTCGTGGCAATCTGTGCCGGTTCCGACCTGATGCATCCTGTGGGGGCGCTGGTCACCGGTGCCATCGCGGGGGCCCTGTTTGTCTGGTGCTTTACCGCGGCCCAAGGCAAATGGCGCATCGATGATGTATTGGGTGTGTGGCCGTTGCATGGCTTGTGCGGCGTATGGGGCGGCATTGCCTGCGGCATTTTCGGCCAGAGCGCCTTGGGCGGGCTGGGTGGGATCAGTTTGATCAGCCAGTTGATCGGCACGGCACTGGGCGTTACTGTGGCACTGGCCGGCGGGTTTGCCGTGTATGGCGTGATCAAGGCGTTGCATGGATTGCGCCTGAGTCAGGAAGAGGAGTATTACGGCGCGGACCTGTCGATCCACAAGATCGGTGCCGTGAGCCAGGACTGATTCAGGTCTTTTCATCGTCAGGGCAGGGGGCTCAATGGCTCGACGGTTATTCGGGGCAGGCCTAGAATGTCACTTCATTATCTGGTTGAGCGCTCATGCTTCCCGAATGTCAGCTGTTCGGCACCCTTGGATGCCATCTCTGTGAAGTAGCCGAAGCCATGTTGATGG
>NZ_JBGCUL010000738.1:0-2265 GCF_054177685.1 Pseudomonas sp. P5_A2_2 | reverse complement strand
GTTCAAGGAACCCTTTCCAATCCAGACACCCACCCTGGACCTGTCCATGGTCTGGCTCAGTCATGTTGACGCCGACCCCGCCGAGCGTTGGTTGCGCTCGCGTCTGGAGGCGTTCATGAGTGAGCGTGCCGTTTTGCCGCTGCCCGAATGAACAGCGGCGTTGTGTTATATGTTCGATCCGTCCCCCCCCTTACAGGAACCAACTCATGCCTCACCTGCACATGGAATACACCGCCAACCTGACTGACTTGAATGCCGATGTGGCATTGATGCGGTTGAACAATACGTTGGTGGGTTCCGGTCAATTTTCTGCCGAATTTGACATCAAGAGCCGCGCGGTCATGGTCGAGACATTCAAGGTTGGCACGGCATTGGCTGAGCGGGCATTCGTGCATGTGAAGCTGGCGCTGTTGAGTGGTCGTTCCGCACAGATCAAGAAACAGCTCTCCGAAAGCCTGCTGGAGGTGGTTCAGGGCCTGTGTGAGTGGCCGAGTGGCGTTGAGGTCCAGTTGTGCGTGGAAATTCTCGACATCGATCGCGATTCCTACAGCAAGACCGCCATCAACAACTGAGTATCAGGCCGTTTCCTGCTCGATGCTGGTCTGGATCACCTGCTCTCGCAGCCAGGTGTTGGCGCTGTCCTGATCAGCACCCTGATTCCACTGCATGTCGAGGGTGAAACCCGGCAAGCCTTTGGGCGCTTCACAGTGATTGAAGGTGTCTGTGTTGGCCAGAAGTCGCTGGATGCGCCGGGGCAGGGTCAGGGCATAGTCGGTGCCGGCAATCAGCTTCAGCGCTGCGCTGTAGCTGTTGGCGCGTGCGACGATCTGGCGCTGTTGTCCTTGCTGCGCAAGCCAGCCGTCGACCATGTTGGTGGCGGACGTCCAGGGTGTCGGGAACACGTGTCGACGGTCGACATAGGTTTGCAGACTCAAGCGTTGTTCCGCCGGCGTGGCGCGTTTGTCGAAAACACACACCAGATCGTCTTCGAGCAGCGTCCGGGATTTGAAGTCGACGTGACTGCGATGAAAGTGCGGGCCGAAGCACATCACCAGGTCGAGGCTGCCTTCGCGCAACGCTTCGGCAGGGATATCGGCTTCGAGTTTGAACACATTGACCATCACTGGAAGATCGGCGAGGTCGAAGCGTTTCAGCAGGCGCGGCAGGATCAACTGTTCGAAATATTCCGGTGCGCAGATGTTGAAGGTCACGGGTTTCAGGCCGGGGTCGAACGTGGGTGGGCCGGCGTGACACAGGTTGATACTTTCGAGGATTTTAAGCAGGTGAGGRTACATCGCGCCGGCCTTGCAGGTGGGCTGCATGCCGCCGGTGCGGGTATTGATGAACAGTTCGTCACCGAAACAGGTGCGCAGTTTTTTCAGGCAGTAACTTACCGTGGACTGGCTGACGCAGAGCGTCTCGGATACGCCGGTGACGCTGTTTTGCTCGTACACGGCGACGAACACCATGAGGTCCTGCATGTCGAGTTTTCTAAGCGAATTACTGTTCAGCATCCATTGCGTCTCGCTGCGTCCCTTGCACTGACCGTGCGCAAGGATGAGCGAAAGATCCTAGCGGAATGAGCGAGCAGGGAGAATGCCTTGCAGGACGTTTCGCCCAAGCCCGTGTCAGCCCTGGACCATCGCCGACACGGCGCGGCGGCTGGACATCAACAGCGCGAACATGCCGATGCCCACCAGCATTGCGCCGGCCAACTCCAGCGGCAGGGGCATCTGGCGCCCCCATAGCCAATGAAACAAGGTGATGAACAGCGTGCTCAGGTAGATGTAGGAAATCACCGAGGATGGCGCGATCACGCCGATGGCCCGATGCAGCAGCCAGAACGTCGCCAGGGTAGCGAACACCGCCAGGTACATCAGCCAATAGAAATCGTTGAGCGTCAGTAATGATGCCGAGCGCCAACCGCCACTCAAGCCACAGAACGCCAGCAGAAACAGCGCACCGAACAGCATGTTCCAGAACGTCATTGGCACCGGCCCGCGCCCCTTGAGGCTATTGGCTTTCAGGCGTTGGCTGAGGGGAGCGTATAGCGCCATTGCCAGGCAACCGATGCCGTACACGGTCAATGCATACAGCGATGGCAACTCGCCGGGGCCGGTGCCTTTCATGATCAGCAAAACCGCCCCGGCAGCGGCGAGCAGCATCGGCACAATCCGTTGTTTCAGGTTACCGTCAGGTGTCAGCACGGCCTCGAAAACCAGGGTCATCAGCGGCACCAGCGTGAACATCGTCCCGGTGTTGACG
>NZ_JBGCUL010000737.1:0-2280 GCF_054177685.1 Pseudomonas sp. P5_A2_2 | reverse complement strand
CGTTCACAGTAATGATGGTGATACAGCGACGAAACACAGCGTCACACAAGCGGTGGCCCCCGCGGTACAGGCCTCGCGAGAACATCAACAGGCAGGCATGATCGACTATGCTTGAGCAGCGAAAGGAAACGGAAGTGGTTCACCCCCCCATGGACATCAAATTCACCAACCGGCTGTCGTTCAAGCAAGCCCGGCTTACCGTGCTGGTCGGTTTCATTCTGGGCACGCTGCTCAGCCTGCTGCAAATAGGCATCGATTATGCCAGTGAAGACGCCTCCATCAATCGTGAAATCCTTTCATTACTGGAAATCAGCCACAACCCGGCCTCGCGAATTGCCTACAACATCGACGCCGAACTCGCCAAGGAACTGACCCTGGGCCTGCTGCGCTCGCCAGCGATCACTAGCGTGAGACTGACCGACAACAATGGCATTGTGCTGGCCAACGTCAAGCGACCCGGTGTGCAAAACGGATACCGGATGCTCAGTGATTTCCTGTTCGGCGCCAACCGACAGTTCGAAGACCGGCTTTACCTGGATCATTTACCCAACGAATCCCTGGGTACGCTGCGGCTGAACGTCGATACTTACGCCTTCGGCGACCGGTTCCTGCGCCGGGCCGAAGTGACCCTGCTCAATGGTTTCGCCCGCAGCCTGCTGCTGTCCGGCATTCTGCTGGCGCTGTTCTATGTGATGCTGACCAAACCCCTGGTGCGGGTCATCCGTGAACTCAGCGGTCGCGACCCGAGCAGTACCGAGCCGACCTCACTGGAGTGTCCCGCCGGGCACGCCGACGATGAGATCGGCGTATTGGTCAAGGTTGCCAACCAGCAATTCAAAAGCATCGCCACCGAAATCCAGCAGCGGCGCAATGCGGAAAACCGCCTGACCGAGTATCTCGGTCAACTGGAAAATATCGTCTCGGCCCGCACTGCCGAACTCAACGCGATCAATGCCCGGCTGAGCCAATCCAACCAGGAACTGGAAGTCGCTCGCAGCACAGCACTGGACATGGCCGACGCCCGCTCGGTGTTCCTGGCCAATATGAGCCATGAAATCCGCACGCCCCTCAATGGCTTGCTCGGGATGATCGCGCTGTCCCTCGACGGGCCGCTGACTGCCGAACAACAGCAACAGCTGTCCATCGCCCATGACTCGGGCAAAGTGCTGGTGGAATTGCTCAACGATATTCTCGACTTGTCGAAGTTCGATGCCGGTCAACTCGAACTCGAACACATCCCCTTCGACCTCGGCTCGCTAATCGAAGACACTGCCAACCTGTTATCGCAGAACGCCGCCCCCAGCGTCGAACTGACCTGCCTGATCGATCCGCATTTCCCGACACTCGTGCTCGGCGATCCGACCCGGGTGCGGCAGATCGTCAGTAATCTGCTGTCCAACGCCCTCAAGTTCACCCGTTTCGGGCGTGTCGACGTACGCCTGTCGACGTTCGGGGACGGCGTCAGAATCGAAGTGTGTGACACCGGCATCGGAATCCCTCAGGATGCCCAGGTGAAAATTTTCCAGCCTTTCACTCAGGCCGGCGCCGGTATTACCCGCCAATTTGGCGGCACCGGGCTGGGCCTGGCGCTGACCTACAACCTTTGCGAAGCCATGCGAGGGCGCCTGACGATCAACTCCGAGCCGGGTTTTGGCAGCCAGTTCTGCGCGGACTTGCCATTGCCCAGCCATACCCGAGCAATGCCTGCTGTTTCGCTCAAGGGCAAAGTCATCGCCATCACGGCCGCCAGCAGCGGGCTGGGCGAACTGCTGAACGGCCTGTTGCCTGGCTGGGGACTGGACTACGAACGGCGCTCCATGGATGACCCACTGCTTGGCCTGGCGGCCGACGTGCTCATCAYCGACTGCCCCGAGTGCCTGTTCAATTTGCGCCCCACCCTCAGCGCGCCGATCCTGCTGATTACCGCTTATGGCAATTTCATGCCCAGCGAAGAGGTCAACGCCCTCGCCCCCTTGCAACAGCAGGCCCGCYCCCTGGCACGCAATACGCTGCATCAGTTGTTGCAGCGAATCCTGCAACCGCAAACCCACCCGATCAACAATGCCCCACTCGACGCGCAAAGCCCGCCGCGCCGCGGGCGCGTGCTGTTGGTGGAAGATAATCCGGTCAACCAACTGGTGGCCAAGGGCATGCTCGGCAAACTCGGCTGCGAGGTGACCACCGCGGCCCATGGTGCCGAAGCCCTGGATCAACTCGAACAACGGGAGTTCGATCTGGTGCTGATGGACTGCAACATGCCGGTGATGGACGGCTATGAGG
>NZ_JBGCUL010000736.1:0-2283 GCF_054177685.1 Pseudomonas sp. P5_A2_2 | reverse complement strand
AACCGCACCCTCGCCGCGCTGCGCGGTGATCAGGACGTGAGGATCGCCAGTCCGAGCCAGGCGTTGGGACAGCACCGCTCGAGCGTACGCACCCGCGCGCCCGATGGCCAAGACCATCAACAGGTGCGGCGAGTACTCGAGGCACTTGGCGAACAGCACCACGAGCGGGTGGCCGCGATTGTCCTGTTGGCCCGAGCAACCGGCATGCGCCTGCGCGAAGCGATCCTGGCTGACCTACCACGACTTTACCGCGAAGCCGAACGCTTAGGCCGCATCAACATCCAGGACGGCACCAAAGGCGGTCGCTCAGGGGCTTCCGCGCCGCGCTGGATCGTGGCCAATGAAGAGGTGAAAGCGGCGCTGCAGTTGGCTCGTCATGCGTCGCCGCCCGGCAGCCGCAACTTGCTGGCCCGCGACGAAAGCTACGCCGTATTCCTGCAACAGACCGTGCTCCCCGCCCGCGAAGTGCTGCATGAACACGGGCTGAAGGGTTTTCATGAACTGCGTGCAGCCTACGCCTGCGAGCGCTACGAGCAACTCACCGGGCACGCTGCACCGGTCAATGGTGGACAGTGCTATCGCATTGACCGTGAACTGGATCGACAGGCGCGCCAACAAATCAGCCTTGAGCTGGGGCATAACCGGATCGATGTGGTGTCGGCGTACATTGGAGGTCGAGCGTGAGCAAGCCCTTCGATATGGCGCTGTTCCTGAGCGGCGTACTGACCGGCTCGAAGGTCACGCAGCAACGCCACCTACGGCAAGCCCGAGCCATGCAAGCGGCCATTCAACAGCGATGGCAGCGAGACAATCCCTGGACCTGGCAGCTCAAGCATGTGCGCTGGTTTCTCACTCAGCACCTAAAAGAACACTCCGATACCACCCGGTATTACTACCGACTCACCGCTCTGCTGGTCTGGAAGCGATTAGGGAATGACCGAGAAATGATGATCTAACGCTCGAATCGTGGGTAGGCAGCCCACCAGTCTCACTTGTCCGCCTTCATCTATCTCAGCGCTGACATCCTCTTGCTGAATGAACCTGTTCGAAGTACACCGCCGCAACGGCAAAAATCGGCCAATAGCGGTCGGTCGACGCACCTGCTTCAGTACTACATAAGCGTAGGCATCAGGAAGGTAGGTTTGGCAGACGCTTACGCCATGACCCCGGGCACCCCACTCTATTCATTAGAGACAGGTCGTGAGGGATAGCGCTATAGCACCACCTGAGTACCCAATTCGACCACCCGATTAGAGGGGATTTTGAAGAAGGCAGTAACGCTACTGGCATTGCGGAACATCGCCACAAAAATCAGGGCGCGCCAATAGGCCATGCTTGAACCTAACTTCGGAATCAGCGTTTCTCGCCCGAGGAAGAACGACGTATCCATCATGTTGATCTCCAGCCCAGCCTCACTTGCCAGGACCAATGCTGCAGGAATATCTGGTTCGTCCTTAAAACCATATTGCACGACCACTTGTGCGAAGTTGCTCGCCAGGCGACGAATCATTAGGCGGTCGTCAATAAGAACATAAGGAACATCAAGTACCTTCACGCTCAGGATAATGATCTGCTCATGCAGTGCTTTGTAATGCTTCAGACTGTGAATCATGGCATGCGGCACGGACTCTGGCTCTGCGGTCAGGAATACAGCCGTCCCAGGTACACGCTGAACGCCGCCTTCGACAATATTGGCGATGAAGGGCTGCAACTGCATCGCTTCGGCCGCCAAGCGTTCACTCAGCAGTTCTCGGCCACGTTTCCAGGTGGTCAGCAAGATGAAAATAGCCATGCCGAATACCAGTGGGAACCAACCACCGTCTGGAATTTTCACTGAGTTGGCCAGGAAAAATCCGAGATCAATGCAAATAAAGGGTAATGCCCCCAGAACGGCGCGCAACGGACTCCAATGCCACAATCGAATCGCTACAGCTATGGCCAGAAAATTGGTGATAAGCATGGTTCCGGTAACGGCAATGCCGTAGGCGGCAGCCAGGTTTGAGGACGAGCCGAACCCGACAACCAGAGCAATGATCGATGCGAGCAGCAGCCAATTTATGGCCGGCAAATAGATCTGGCCTATTTGCCGATCTGAGGTGTGCTGAATTTCCAGGCGGGGGGTGTAGCCGAGTTGCATCGCCTGCTGGGTGATGGAAAAGGCGCCGGAGATCACAGCCTGTGAAGCGATGATGGTTGCCACTGTCGCCAGAATCACCAGCGCATAGCGTCCCCATTCCGGGGCTAGCAGATAAAACGGGTTCTGTATTGTCGTCGGATCAGCAA
>NZ_JBGCUL010000735.1:0-2288 GCF_054177685.1 Pseudomonas sp. P5_A2_2 | reverse complement strand
GCGTGACGAACCTTCCAGATGGTTGACCAGTTGATGCACCATCACATCGACCGAGGCCAGCGTCTCGACCAGATAAACCACCAGGGTTTCGGTCGTGGCYTCARGGTYSACGGTAAACAGYGTGCYGRKWGTTCGMGGMGTGGCTTTGATGTCGGCKGTCGAGGGGAAGTGGTARGCGAGGGCACGCTCGGCGGCYTCGTTGAGTTTTTTTGAATCGGGTTCGTAYGGGGATGCTGGATCGGTGTCCGGCGGATTGGGTGTGACCTTGAACATAGTGTGGATTCCTGATGTGGGCTGGAAACCACTTCTCTACTAAAAGAAGGGGTGGCAGCTGTACGCAGGTTAGTAGACCGGGGAATCCAAGAAGCCGGCGCGCCCAAGGGCGCCCTACGTACAGCCACCATCAAAATACAGGCACATAACCTGATTGATGCGTCGTACGTCTCGGATTAAGCCACGGGCTACTAAACCCGATCACTGGGAGTCAGTGACGCGAATCAAGTTACCGAGGGTGTCCAAGGCGCACAAGCCGGCGGATTCTGGCGTACCTGTAGGCAACGACGCAAGGCGTTGTAGCTTTCATCAAGTAACGCTGACAGCCGTTAAACAGGCTCTATTCAAAGGCCAAATCGGTGGCGCGAACTAGCGCAATAACCTGTAGGAGCGAGCATGCTCGCGATGGTCGTCAACGATAACGCAGAAAGCCTGACACCCCGCGGCGTTCTCCGGTTTATCGCGAGCAGGCTCGCTCCTACAAGGGGTATGCGGTGTTCAATCTTTATTCGGCAGGCATAAAAAAACGGGCCTTGGGGACCCGTTGGAAAGTTGGCCTGACGTCCATGTCAGGCCTGAAATGCGATCAACTGTGGGAGCGAGCTTGCTCGCGATGGGGCCATACCAGTCAACATCGATGCTGAATGTAAGACCGCTATCGCGAGCAAGCTCGCTCCCACAGGGGGGATGCGGTGTTCACGCCTTTAGCGTCAACTTTCAACCCTTGCGGAAATGCGGAATCACCTTCTCGCCAATGTTCTTCAGGGTCTCCAGCTGTGCCCATTGCGGCACGGTGCCCATCTGGCAGATGAACAGGATTTCGTCGGCGCCGGCATCGATCAGGCGTTGCACGTAGCCTATGCAATCCTCGACGGTGCCGTAGGCGTGGTTCGGGTTCATCATGGCCATGGTCGGGTCGGAGAAGTCGACGCTGACTTCTTCGGAGGCGAAGCGCGACTTGATAACGCTCTGGCCGTTGCCGTCGACGAAGGTGTCGTCTTTCCACTTCTCCGGGTCCGGACGCTCGCCGCCGCCGTACCAGTAGCCCAGGGACTCCATGAAGTAGCGTTGGCCACGAATACCGATGCGGCGCGCTTCTTCGTTGTCATCCAGCACAATGGCCGGGCACAGCGCGGCGATGTGGCGGTTAGGGCGGAAACCGACCTGCTTCTTCTCATCCCGATTGTCGTAGGCCGTGTGATACATCTCGACCTTCTTGGCGATCTCTTCCGGGCCACCGAAGCCCAGCACCAGTGCACCCATGCCACGGCCGCCAGCGTTTTTCAGCGACTCGGTGTTGGTGCACGCCAGGTACATCGGCGGGTGCGGATCCTGGTAAGGCTTTGGATGGATCGGGCGCTTGGGGATCTGCACGAAGTCGCCGTTGTGCTCGATCTCGTCCTGCACGAACATTTTCGGGATCAGGTACATCATCTCGTCGATCTGCGGCTGCAAGGTCGCCAGGTCGTAGCCGAAGGTGCCTGCTTCCTGCTGGGTGCCGCCCTTGCCCACGCCGAAGTGCACACGGCCCTTCGACAGCAGGTCGAGGGTGGCGATGCGCTCGGCGACCTTCACCGGGTGGTTCATTGCCGGCGGCAGGCAGACCACGCCGTGACCGATGCCGATTCGCTCGGTTTTACCGGCAACGAACGCCAACATGGTTTCCGGCGCGGACATGTGCGAGTAGTTGCTCAGCGCGGTATGTTCCACGCACCAGAAGGTGTCGAAGCCGAGCTTGTCGGCCAGCACGGCCTGTTCGACGGTGTCTTCGAAAATCTTGCGGTCGCCTTCACGGCTGGAGTCCACCGTCTGGGCTTCGTAAATCAGGGAAAATTTCATGGTTGATCCTTGTGCTTATTTGGATGCGCAGTCGGCGCCGTAGACCTTCGCCTTACCGTCAATGCTCGTGCATCGACGGGGCGCTCGAATCACGCAAACGGACTAGCCGATTTGTAGGGAAGCGTCAGAGGAAAAAGTCGCTGCTGTCCTGCCCCATGCTCACGCCACCCAGGTTC
>NZ_JBGCUL010000734.1:0-2294 GCF_054177685.1 Pseudomonas sp. P5_A2_2 | reverse complement strand
CAGGTCCCTTCTGCAACCGGAAGGGACCTGAGCCGCCGTTGGCGTTTGTTACGAGGCTGTTTTAATGCCGTTGTCCAACATCCACATCATCCATCAGGACACCGCCGTACTGGTGGTGAACAAACCGACCCTGTTGCTCTCTGTCCCTGGCCGGGCCGACGACAACAAGGACTGCCTGATTACCCGCCTGCAAGAAAACGGCTACCCGGAAGCGCGCATCGTCCATCGGCTGGACTGGGAGACTTCCGGCATTATCCTGCTGGCCCGTGATCCGGATACCCATCGCGAGCTGTCCCGGCAATTTCACGACCGGGAAACCGAAAAGGCCTACACCGCCCTGTGCTGGGGCCAGCCGGAACTGGACAGCGGCAGCATCGACCTGCCCTTGCGCTACGACCCGCCGACCAAGCCACGGCATGTGGTCGATCACGAATTCGGCAAACATGCGCTGACCTTCTGGCGCGTGCTCGAGCGTTGCGGCGACTGGTGCCGCGTTGAGCTGACACCGATCACCGGCCGCTCCCACCAGTTGCGCGTGCACATGCTCTCGATTGGCCATCCGTTGCTGGGTGACGGGCTCTATGCCCATGAACAGGCCTTGGCGGCCTGGCCACGCCTGTGCCTGCACGCCAGCATGCTCAGCTTCACCCATCCGCAGACCGGTGAGCGCCTGCGCTTCGAGTGTCCGGCACCGTTTTAAGACATACATCAATCCTGTGGGAGCGAGCTTGCTCGCGATCTGGCCGGCACATCCAACATTGATGCTGGCTGACACTCCGCCATCGCGAGCAAGCTCGCTCCCACAGGGATCTCCTCCAGATTCTACTTCGGTGACCAGCCCCAACATTCAGTGCGACGCCATTTACCAAGCCAATACGTTAAACTGGCGCCACTGCTGTCTGGAGCTACTTTATGCGCGAAGAGTTGAACCAAGGCCTGATCGATTTCCTCAAGGCCTCCCCTACCCCGTTCCATGCCACCGCCAGCCTTGTTCAGCGCCTGGAAGCGGCGGGCTATCAACGCCTCGACGAGCGCGAGCCGTGGATTACCGAAGCCAACGGTCGCTACTACGTCACCCGCAACGACTCTTCGATTGTCGCGATCAAAATGGGCCGCCACTCACCGTTGCACGGCGGCATTCGCCTGGTCGGCGCCCACACCGACAGCCCGTGCCTGCGCGTCAAGCCGCAACCGGAACTGCAACGCCAGGGCTTCTGGCAATTGGGCGTCGAAGTGTATGGCGGCGCGCTGCTGGCGCCGTGGTTCGACCGTGACCTGTCACTGGCGGGCCGCGTAACCTTCCGTCGTGATGGCAAGGTCGAGAGCCAGTTGATCGACTTCAAGGCACCCGTCGCGATCATTCCGAACCTGGCGATTCACCTCAACCGTGAAGCCAACATGGGCTGGGCCATCAACGCCCAGACCGAATTGCCGCCGATCCTCGCGCAATTTGCCGGTGACGAGCGCGTGGACTTTCGCGCAGTACTCACCGATCAACTCGCCCGCGAACACGGCCTGAACGCTGATGTGGTGCTCGATTACGAGTTGAGTTTCTACGACACCCAAAGCGCGGCGGTCATTGGTTTGCACGGTGATTTCATCGCCGGCGCGCGCCTGGACAACCTGCTGTCGTGCTACGCCGGCCTGCAAGCGCTGCTGACGGCCGACACCGACGAGACCTGCGTGCTGGTCTGCAACGACCACGAAGAAGTCGGTTCCTGCTCGGCCTGCGGTGCCGACGGCCCGATGCTCGAGCAAACCTTGCGTCGCCTGCTGCCTGAAGGTGATGAGTTGGTACGCACCATTCAGAAATCCCTGCTGGTTTCAGCTGACAACGCCCACGGCGTGCATCCGAACTACGCCGACAAGCACGACGCCAACCACGGTCCGAAACTCAACGCCGGCCCGGTGATCAAGGTCAACAGCAACCAGCGCTACGCCACCAACAGCGAAACCGCCGGGTTCTTCCGTCATCTGTGCATGGCTGAAGAAGTGCCGGTGCAGAGTTTCGTGGTGCGCAGCGACATGGGCTGTGGTTCGACCATCGGCCCGATCACCGCCAGCCACCTGGGCGTGCGCACCGTGGACATCGGCCTGCCGACGTTCGCCATGCACTCGATCCGCGAATTGTGCGGCAGCCATGACCTGGCGCATCTGGTCAAGGTGCTGAGCGCGTTCTACGCCTGCCGCGAGTTGCCGTAAACCTGAAAAAGCATCGCGAGCAAGCTCGCTCCCACATTGGATTGCATTTCAAATGTGGGAGCGACGGTGCGGCGATCCGACTTGCTCGCGAT
>NZ_JBGCUL010000733.1:0-2294 GCF_054177685.1 Pseudomonas sp. P5_A2_2 | reverse complement strand
GTGCTGGATCAGGCCATCGTGCTTGATGTGATCAAGGGCCAGGACAAAAGCGACGCGGCGACCTTCGACCTTGCTGCAGACAAAATACAGTTCGAACCGGCACTGAGCCGTACCTCGCTGCAAGGCAAGACCATTGGCGTAATCAACAATTTCAAGGGGGCGAACCCGGAAGTGGATGCGGTCTATAAAGCTGCGCAGGAAACGCTCGTCAAGCGCGGTGCGCAGGTCGTCTCCATCGAATTGCCAAAAGCCTTTGAAACCCTGTGGAGCGACGTGCTCGGCCCAGTGGGGGAGAGCGAATTCAAGCCGCAATTCGAACGCTACCTCACCACCCTCAATCCAGGCCAACCGCGAACGCTTGCGCAGTTTCTCGACCTTGCCAGGCAAAATCAGGCGCAAAACGCTGCGCATGGGATGAACCCGGCACGCCTGGCCGGACTGGAAACGGTAGCGAATGCCGCAAGCACCGATTCGCCGCAGTACATCTCCATTCTTTCCCGGAAGATTCCACAGTTGCGCGCGCAACTGATGGGCATCATGAAGCAGAACAAGGTCGACAGCCTGTTTTTTGCGACCATCAATTGCCCGGCTTCGGTGGTGCACGGTGTGAACGATGACAGTTACCTGTGCAAGTCCGGCGATACCTACGCGTCGTCGTACATTGCCTCGGCCACAGGATTTCCCGAAATCACCGTTCCGGCAGGCATCATCAAGGGCAACCTGCCGGTGGGTGTTTCGTTCCTGGGCGGCTACGGCGAMGACGCCAAGGTGGTGGGTTTCGGCTACGCGTTCCTTGGGCGGTAACCGTCAGACCTGTTCCAGCAACCAGGTACGAAACGCGACGAGTGAAGGCAGCATTTCGTTGCGCGGCGGATAGGCCAGGTAGTAACTGCGCTGGCTGGCGAAGGGCTGATCGAGGCTGATCAGTTCGTTGTTGGCCAACTCGTCGGCCACCAGGATACGTGGCACCAGACCGATGCCGATGCCGGCCCTGACGGCCTGGATCAAGTGCGAGGTGAGTTCGAAACTCGGCCCCAGGCGCATCATCCGATGGGGCAGGGCGTGGTGGCTGAACCACTCGCCCCAGACGTTGGCGTTGCTCGCGACGTTGAGCAGCGTCTGGCCAGCAATGCGGTCAGGGGTCCAGGCGTCATGGATTTCGGCCGCTTCTGGCGAAATGATCACCATCAGTTCTTCGGTGTGCAGGCGATGGCTGATCAGCCCCGGCAAGTCGGCATTGCCGACGACGATCGCGGCGTCGATGCCGCTGGTTTCAAAGTCGATGGCATCGATGCGGGAATTGATGTGCACCAGCATGCCGGGATGGGTTTTGTAGAAGTCATGCAGGCGCGGCAATAACCACTTCGAGCCGAAGGTCGGCAAGGTGGCCAGGCGCAACGTGCCGCTGCCGGATTGATAAGCCATGGCCTGCAATGTGGCGCTGCGGATGCGTCCGAGCGCTTCGCTCATTTCCCGCTGATAAAGACGACCGACATCGGTCAGCTGTACTTGCCTGCCTTCACGGCGGAACAGCGTCAGGCCCAGTTGCTGCTCCAGCGCCTGGACTTGCCGGCTCACCGCGCTTTGGGTCAGTGACAGTTCCATCGCGGCGCGGGTATAGCTTTCATGGCGGGCGGCGGCTTCAAAGGCCAGCAGCAACGACATCGAAGGAGTGAGGTGACGGTAATTCATTCGTAAAAGTCATCGATAGCGGCAGGATTATCCGTTTGTCCGGCGCCAGAGCCTGCAGGATCATTGGCATGGCCGACGACCTGAGGCTGACCCATTAATGCTCAGGCGACAAGTGTTTTGAGTTTTCCCGTGATTAGACCGACAAGAGAACAGCCTGCGATGATCGCTCAGTTGCCCACCGTTGCACCCGCGGCCCAGTACCCGGAGTTTCTGCAAGCCCTGCACACCAGCGGCTTTCGCGGTCAGCTCAGCGCCGACTACGCCACCCGCACCGTGCTGGCGACCGACAACTCGATTTACCAGCGGCTGCCGCAAGCGGCGGTGTTCCCCCTGGATGCGGATGACATCGCACGCATCGCAACCTTGATGGCCGAGCCACGCTTCCGCCAGATCAAGCTGACCCCGCGCGGTGGTGGCACCGGCACCAACGGGCAGTCATTGACCGATGGCGTCGTGGTCGACCTGTCGCGGCACATGAACGCCATCCTCGAAATCAACGTTGCCGAGCGCTGGGTGCGGGTGCAGACGGGCGTGGTCAAGGACCAGCTCAATGCCGCGCTCAAGCCGCACGGGCTGTTCTTTGCGCCGGAGCTGTCGACGTC
>NZ_JBGCUL010000732.1:0-2300 GCF_054177685.1 Pseudomonas sp. P5_A2_2 | reverse complement strand
GACAGTGTCCAGCCCGATCACTTGCGCGCCTTCGGCAGCGAAACGGCGCACGCAGGCCAGACCGATACCCGAAGCGCCACCGGTGACCACCGCGACCTTATTCTGCAAACGAGTCATAACTGAACCTCTTTTGTTGTTGTGGGCTAATGCTGTGGCCGAGTCTAACTGCAGACCGGGGCCGAGTGATCGTCCGTTGAGACTAAGCAATAGATCCCCCATCCGGCACATTTCAACTGTAGGAGCGAGCCTGCTCGCGAAAAACGTCCGGGCACCGCGTTCATTCAGAAAGGGCGCGTTATCGTTGACGTCCATCGTCGGAACGCCGCCCGGAGCCGGCTCGCTCCTACAGGGGGATGTGTATCTTCAATCCGGGAATTTCAGGCGCACCTTCGCCCCGGTCGGTCGGCTCTGGCAGGCCAGTGTCCAGCCGTCGACCAGTTCCTTGGGTGT
Source organism: Pseudomonas sp. P5_A2_2 (assembly GCF_054177685.1). NCBI lineage: Bacteria > Pseudomonadati > Pseudomonadota > Gammaproteobacteria > Pseudomonadales > Pseudomonadaceae > Pseudomonas > Pseudomonas sp. P5_A2_2. Next base: position 1,850 of record NZ_JBGCUL010000732.1, on the reverse strand, counting down.
CAGCACGTCGTTGCGTGCCAACTGAACCTCGCCTTCCCTGACCACGCACATGCACGCGCCGCAGAAACCTTCTTCACRGGACGACGGCACATCCAGGCCGGCGGCCTTGCAACTTTGCAGCAGGGTGTCGCCGGGCTGGCAGGCGATTTCGTGTTGCTGTCCATCGAGCTCGACGATCAGCGCCTCGCACTGCGACCCCATCGCTGCCTCGCGGGCGAGGGCTTCTTCGGCCAGCAGTTCATCGGGGTCCGGCGGCGAGACGAAACGTTCGACATGGATCCGCTCGGCCGCTTCGCCCAGTGCCAGCAGCGTGCGCTCCACGGTGTCCATGAACGGACCCGGCCCGCAGATGAAGTAGTCGCCACCGGCCGATCCGCGCAGCAGATGACGGACCTGATGGTCCGTCAGGAAACCCTGCACCGAATCGAGGACGTGCACCACGTGCAGTTGATCAGGATGCGCCTTGATCAACCGGCACAGCTCGTCCTTGAATATCACCGACGCTTCATCGCGGTTGGCGTAGATCAACTTGATCGGCCGCCGGCTGCTGTGCAGCACCGACTTGAGAATGGAAAATACCGGGGTAATGCCCGAGCCGCCACCGAACAATACCAACGGTCTGTCGGTGTCAGCCGAGTGCTGCGGGTCCAGGCAGAAATGCCCGGCCGGTGGCAGCACTTCCAGCCAGTCGCCGACCTGCACTTCGTTCATCCAGTTCGACACCCGGCCACCGTCGACCCGTTTCACCGTGACCTTGGGCAGCGCGTCCGCGAGGGGCGAGCTGGCCATGGAATAGCAGCGGGTCAACAGTTTGCCGGCGAAGGGCACGCGAAAACTCAGGAACTGGCCCGGTTTGTAGCGAAAGCGCTCACGCAAGGTTGGCGGTACGTCCAGCACCAGCGAGCGCGCATCCAAGGTCTCGTCGATCACCGCGCACACTTGCAATGAGACACTTCCCGTCGTGTGTTCGGCCGGGGTCAGGTTCTGTTGTTGCGTGCCCATGTTCACCTCGGCCTCAGAGCCCGCTGATCAGTTGGGCGTTGTCGACGCGGATCTCGGCACCGTTGACGAACCGCGACTCGTCGGTGGCGAGGAATAGCACCACGTTGGCAATGTCCCGTGGCGCGGCCATGCGGTTCATCGGGTCTTGGTCCAGGGCTTCCTGAGGGATTGGCTGACCACCGGCCAGGGCCTGGGTCATCGGCGTGTTCACGCCATCCGGGTGCACGCTGTTGCAGCGGATGCGGTAGCCCTGCTGCTTGCAGTGCAGGGCAATGGAACGGGTCATCGCCGCCACCGCGCCTTTGGATGCCGAGTAGGCGCAGAACATCGGCATCGCGCCCAATGCGGCCACCGACGACATGTTGATGATCGAACCGCCACCGGTTTCCTTCATCGCCTGGATCGCGTACTTGCAGCCGAGGAAGTAGCCTTCGCCGTTGATTTTCTGCACCTTCTGCCACAGTTCCAGGGTGGTGTCTTCGATGCTGCCCAGGGCCAGGATCGCGGCGTTGTTGACCAGCACGTCGAGACGGCCGAAGTGTTCAACAGTAGTTTTCACCACGTTCTGCCAATCGCTTTCGCTGGCGATGTCGTGGCGGATGAACAGCGCATTGGCGCCGATTTCTGCAGCCACCTGGCGACCAGTTTCTTCGTTGAGGTCGGTCAGTACCACTTTGGCGCCTTCGCGGGCCAGCAGCAGGGCGTCTTCGCGACCGATACCGCTGGCGGCGCCGGTGATGATGCAGACTTTGCCTTCTACACGTTGCATTGTTGTTCTCCTGATCGTGCGGTTTGAAGTGCGAATTGGTCGGCCACGTGGGCGGCAGCCCGGCGACCGGAATAAATGC
>NZ_JBGCUL010000731.1:0-2306 GCF_054177685.1 Pseudomonas sp. P5_A2_2 | reverse complement strand
GTACCCAGTTTGTCGATCGCTGCCTTGAAGTCCTTGGCGGTAATCTTCTGGCTTTCGTTTTCCAGGGCGGTGCCAAACACCTTGCGCACCACTTTGGCCACGGTCTGGTTGCTCTTGGCGTCAACGAACTCGGCTTCGATGAACAGGGTGGTGTCCTGGTCGCGGTGACCGGTGGCGGCCTGAGTTGCCCCGACAACGGCCGCAACGGGTACCACTTCATACCACTTCATGCCTTCGTTTTCGGCGTTCACCCCGGTAATCGCCGCCCGCATGATCAGGGGCCGGGAACCCGCCGGGGCGGATGAGGAAGTGGGTACTACACGGTACTTCTGACCCAGCGAGGCCTTGGCCTTGCTGGTCATGTAGTTCTGAATGTCGGTCAGCGTCTGCTGGTTGACCCGCTCATTGGGTTTGGGGGCCGGGTAAAGCTCCAGTTTGTTGAACACCACAGTGTCATAAGCATTCGGGTTCCACGAAGGGCTGACCCAGCGCATCGCGGTTCCGCCGCTCTGCGTTTGGACTTCCTGCAGGTTGTTGTAGTTGGACAGGAAGCCAGAGTATTGCTCCTTCTCCGTCACTTTCGAGGTGCAACCGCCTAGCAACAGACTGGCCAGCGCGGCGCCGACAAGCAGGTTTCGGGACAGATTCATAGTGGTGTTTACTCCTTGGGTGAAATCGTCGTTCTTTCGTTTACAAAACATCAGAATCGCCAGGTCATATTCCCGGTCAAGGCTTGAATCCAGGCATTGTCGAATTCACCGGAAACTCGATTGCCCGATACGGATTTGGCCTGGTCCACCGGCATGTCGCCGATCCAGACCATGGCCCAGCTGACGTTGACATCGGTGTCCTTGTTCAGGGCATAGGTGGCTCCTGTGGCAATGCGCCAGGATTCGCTCATCGGCACGACCACGCTACGGTTGCTGTCCGAGACGGCACTGCTGTCGTAGGCCACGCCGAAGTTCCACAACCACTGCTCGGTGGCCTGGTATTGCGCGCCAAGGGAAAGGTGCCAGGTGTCCTTGAAGCCGGCGTCGACCGTTGTCGATTGCGCACCAAAGGCCGTGGTGTCGACCTCTACGGCGRTGTCGCCGAACTCGGACCAGTCCTGCCAGTTGGCCGAGGCCAGCAGCGCCCATTGCCGGTCCAGTTGCTGGAACAGGCTCAGGGTGACGGTTTGCGGCACCTTCATGTCGAGTTCGGTGTTGGTGTTGTTGACGCGCTCGAGCAGACGTCCGTCGCCCTTCACATCGAGCCGGTCCTCGAAGTCCAGGTCGACCTGGCTGGTGTAGGTCAGGCCGATGCGCGTGCCGGGTTGCGGGGCGTAGATCACGCCGACGTTGGCGCCATAGCCCCAGGTGTTGTCCCGGTACTTGAATTGGCCGTCAGAGCGGTCAGTGAAGCCGAAAGGGGAGCGGTCGATGGCGGTGTCTGCCTTCAACATGCCGTACATGGCCTTGATGCCCAGGCCGACCGACCACTGCTCGTTGAAGCGATAAGCCACGCTCGGTACCAGCGACAGGCCGAGCAGGCTGGAGTTCTGTGCGAAGTAGCGGCCGGACCAATCGTTGTCGTAGTTGACCGCCAGCCCGAAGTCACCGTACTGGCCGAAACCGACGCTCCAGTGCTCGTCCAGTTCATGGCTGATGAAGAAGCTGCCACCGGGAATCGGATCGAGGGCATTGCCACTGCCGCTGCCCGGGGTGTTGGTGCCGGAGTCGCGGTCGAAGCTCAGGTCGCCATACAGAACCTGCAAGCCGGCGGTGATTTGCGTGCCCGGCAGGTAGCTCATGCCCGCGGGGTTGCTGGCGATGGTCGAGGGGCCTTGTGCACGGGCGGCGGCACCGGCGTTGGCCAGGCCGGCGTTATCAGTGCCGATTTCATAGAGCATGATGCCGCCGGCCCAGGCTTGTTGGCAGCACAGGACAAGTAGCGCAGAGGCGGGCAGGGTAGCGGTTTTTGTCGGCATTGAAATCCCTCAGCAATTGTCCTTTTCGAATACGGGTGGACTGCACCAGCCACCCGTGGATTCGGCTGTTACTTGGCCATCTCTGCCCTGGCCGCGGCGATCTTGGCTTTAACAGAGTCGAGGTTGAAACTCGCGCCTTTTTGCATCGGCGGGAACTCGATCGCTGTTTCTGCCAGTTTGGCCACCTGCTGCTGGACGAACACGAAACGCCAGAATTGGAACTTGAACCAGTCGAAGTATTGTTGCGAACCCTGCGCGGCCTGATTTTCCGGCCAGCCCATGCGCTCGAACGGGTCGAGTCGAAGATTGGTCAGGATCGGCACGTCCACAGCAACTT
>NZ_JBGCUL010000730.1:0-2317 GCF_054177685.1 Pseudomonas sp. P5_A2_2 | reverse complement strand
GCGTGGGGAGTGACAGTGAAGACTTGGCCATTCGGGTGGCGTTCCACGGTGGCCCACAGTTGGGCGAGTTCAAGAATCTCAACGGCTCGGTGGGTGAGGGGAACTGATCGTGTGCCGTTCTTCCCATCGATCACRTCTGCAATGCGTTCTTTGAGGTGTAGGCAGTCTTTCGTCAGCTTCAGGATTTCGGAACGCCTCATGGCAGTTTCGTATGCCAGTTCAACGATGAGCTTCATGGTTGGAGATAGCTTCGCCAGTAATCGCTCAAGCTCGCTTGCACGGATCACCTTGTCAGAAGATCGATCAGGCTTTGGCAGTGCGATATCACTGACAGGGTTGTGGATGTCAATCAGTAAGCCGCGTTTGGCGAATCGATAGAAGCGGGACATAAATGCAAGCTGCGTCCTGCACGTTGACGGCTTTACCTTCTTCAATCGCATGATCTTGAAGTCGTTGATCATCTGCGGGGTGATTTCGTGAATGGGCTGCGTGAAGTGCCTACCCAGATGCTCCACGATCTTCAGTGCATGGTCGTAGCTGCTTTTGCCCTTGAGCATGGTTTCGCAGTACGTCATGCCCAACGTATAAATAGTGTGATGCTTGTGATCCATCGTCACGGCTTCGATCTGGTTCGCCCATGACTCTGCTTCAACTTTGGTGCTGAAAGTTTTCGACTGGGGAGATTTGCCCTTTATCCGTACCTGAGCATTCCAGTTGCCGGACGGAAGTAAGCGGAAATTGGCCATTTTTGACGCCTCATAATGTGAATGGGCGTTCTGTGAAACCCTTGAGCACCAAGGCTTGCAGCTTGCTCAAGCAGACTTTGACATGGTGGGGGTCGTTGGTTCGAGTCCAATCGCGCCTACCAAACAAAATCCGMTCTGCTGGGCGGTCTGGAAGGGCTCACCGAAAGGTGGGCCCTTTTTTGTTGTCTGCGATTTGTAACCCCCCCACTCGCGCCCGATGCCCTCCACCTGCCAGTACCCGATTCCTGGTGTGGGGTTGCTCAAGGGCGGCCATGCACTGCGTATTGGGACGGCGAAGGGCTCCAACCACTGCTATGCACGTACCTGGATGGCAAGCCTGGCGGCGAGCCAGATCACAAGAGTTGGCAGTACACGTCGCTGCAGGGAGGAAACGTACCCGCTGAAGAACTGGAGGCGGCCCGTCGCAAGGTGGGCCCGAGGACGTTTCGGCAGGAGTACGAGGCTGGCTTCGAGAACTGCTCGGGCGTCGTCTACTACACCTTCAACCGCGTCGAATGTCGAACCAGTGAGCGCATCAAGCCTGACGAAGCCCTGCACATCGGCATGGACTTCAATGTGATGAAGATGGCGGCCGTGGTTTACGTCGTGCGCGACGGCCTGCCGCTGGCTCTGGATGAGTTTCACACTGTCCGCGACACCCCGGAGATGATTGAGAAAATTCAAGCGCGGCTCCCCGGGCACAGTGTTGCGGTATATCCCGACGCCAGTGGCCAGAACACCAGCAGCAAGAATGCTAGTGAATCGGATCTCACGTTACTCAAGAAGGCTGGCGTCACAGTGGTAGTCGACTCGACAAACCCGGGCGTGAAAGACCGCGTGGCGCCAGGCAGTGGCAGGTCAACAGCTACGGGAAAATCATCGTGACCAACGCGGCCAGCCGGCAGGCAGACCTCGTGAAGATCGCAAACGCAGGTGCAGCGCAGGCCCGCCAAGCAATCGAGCAACAGCAAGCTGCCGAACAGGCGCTTGCCAATCTCGACCAGAAAGCCCAAAAGGAGAAAATCGACGGCCTCGCCGAAAATGAAAAGCTGCGCAGCGCTGCTGCTGACTCTGCTAGCAGGCTGCGCATCGCGGGAAGTTGTCGTGCCGTTGGTGGGGACGTGCCCAGTTCCACCAGCCCCGCCGGCCTGGGCGATGCAGGAGCCGTCGAACTCTCTGCAGCTTCTGAATCAACTGTTTTCGATATCCGGGCCGGGATCATTGCCGAACAAGCAGCCTTGAAGGCGCTTCAAAGTGTGTGTGGCATGCGCTAGTAATCAGCCTGATTCTTTTGCCATTGCTGTCTCCAGCAGGGCTATCAGTGCCGCGGGGGAGGTGGCGGAGTTACTCTGCACTTGCATAATCAAACGTTCGAGGCTGAGCGACTATTGATAGCTGTCACGAGAGGCGTCGACATGTCCGGCGAGAGACGCATTGGTTCGCTTTGACATTCCAGTGATTTTTCAATCCTGAGCCGCTCCCGCTGGCGAAAGGCTCTGATTACCGGAACTGCCAGGACAAGGGAAAAAGGCCAGAGCACCAAGGCATTCAGGATGACCATGACGCAGGTG
>NZ_JBGCUL010000019.1:0-24463 GCF_054177685.1 Pseudomonas sp. P5_A2_2 | reverse complement strand
GTAGGCATCTTCCACACGCTTGAGCAGATCGCGGGCCACCGATTCGTAGGCCGGCAGCAGACTGCGGGGGATGAAATTGCCGTCGAGCAACGTGGCCAGCGAATCATGGCCGAAATTTTTCACCGCCAGTGCTTCACGGTGCTCGAATGGCCGGGTCGAGCCGACCGCATGCAGGCGCCCGAGCAACTGGCCCAGGCGATACAACTGGTCGAGATTGCCCGGCTCCGGCGCGCGGCCACCACGGCGGGGGAACAGGGTGAAACGGAAACCGTTGTGTTCGTGCAGGGTTTCACCGTTATGGATCAACGGCGCCACCACTGGCACCTCGCAGTCGGCGAGTTCGGCGGTGAACTGGTGCTCTTCCAGAATCGCTTCGTTGCTCCAGCGTTGCGGCCGGTAGAACTTGGCGATCAGTGGCTCGGCGTCTTCGATACCGACCTGATAGACGCGGTTCTCGTAGCTGTTGAGCGCCAGGATGCGCGCGTCGCTAAGAAAGCCGATGCTTTCGACGGCGTCGAGTACGAGGTCTGGCGTAAGGGTTTCAAACGGGTGGGCCATGCTGACTCCTGCGCGCAGCAGGCTGCTGCGTCCGGCCAGGCATGGTAGCGCAGACGGTGGGGTTTTAGTGGCTGGACTGAGATGTGTGGTGTCTGGGCTGACGCCATCGTCGGAACGCCGCCCGGAGCAAGCTCGCTCCCACAGGTCATGCGCCAGATTTGAAATCGCGCCAATCCTGTGGGAGCGGGCTTGCCCGCGAAGAGGCCGGATCAGGCGCCGACGATCCCGCCATCTTCCCGGGTAATCGCCATTACCGAAGACCGCGGCTTGCCATTAGGCAGATGCTCGGGGAAGGTTGAACCGCCGTTTTCACCCGGATGCTGAATCCCGACAAACAGGGTTTTCTGATCCGGCGAGAAGCTGATCCCGGTCACTTCACAACCTACCGGCCCGACCATGAAACGGCGAATCTCGCCGGTCGCAGGATCGGCGCAGAGCATCTGGTTATTGCCCATGCCGGCAAAGTCACCGGCATTGCTCACATCACCGTCAGTCAGAATCCACAAGCGTCCGGCCTTGTCGAAGCCCAGGCCGTCCGGGCTGTTGAACATGTTCTGCGGCGTGATGTTCGACGAGCCGGCCTTTGGCGTACCGGCATGCGCACCCGGGTTGCCGGCCACCACGAACAGGTCCCAGGCAAAGGTGTGCGAGGCGTGATCATCACGCTCGGTGCGCCAGCGCAGGATCTGGCCGTAGACGTTCTTTTCGCGTGGGTTCGGCCCGCCCACCGGTTGCCCGTCTTCGCCACGTTTGGCGTTGTTGGTCAGCGTGCAGTAAACCTGGCCATCCTTGGGGCTGACCACGATCCATTCCGGGCGGTCCATACGCGTGGCTTTCACCACGCTGGCTGCGAGACGGGCGTGGATCAGCACTTCGGCCTGATCGGCAAAGCCGTTGCTGGCGTCGATGCCGTTTTTGCCATGGGTCAGTTCGATCCATTCACCCTGGCCTTTCGGGTGATCGGCGTTGCCGTCGCCCGCATCGAAACGCGCCACGTACAAGGTGCCGTGATCGAGAATGTCGCGGTTGGCCTTGGGGTTCTTGTGGTCGATCTTGTCGCGGCTGACGAATTTGTAGATGAACTCACCGCGCTCATCGTCGCCCATGTACACCACGGCATGACCGTCGCCGGTTTCGGCCAGGGCGGCGTTTTCGTGTTTGAAGCGCCCCAGGGCCGTGCGTTTGACCGGCGTCGACTTCGGATCGAACGGATCGATCTCCACCACCCAGCCGTGACGGTTGAGTTCGTTGGGGTTCTTGGCCAGGTCGAAGCGCTCATCGTGATGATGCCAGTTGATCTCTTTGCTGGTCACCACCGCGCCGTAGCGTTTTTGCGCCGGGTCGAATTTCTGCTCGGCGTTGCTGCTGCCGAAGCAGTCGGTGAAGTTCTCTTCGCAGGTCAGATAGGTGCCCCACGGTGTCTTGCCGTTGGCACAGTTCTGGAACGTGCCGAGGACGTTCTTGCCGTGTGGGTCGGCGCTGGTTTTCAGCAGGGCATGTCCGGCGGCAGGGCCGCTCAGGCTGATCGGTGCGTTGCCGTGAATGCGGCGGTTGTAGCGCGAGCCCTGGACAAACTGCCATTGGCCGTTCTTGCGCTGCACTTCAATCACCGACACACCTTCGCAGGCCAGTGCCTTGCGCACTTCTTCCGCCGATTGCGGCATGCCGCCGTGGGCGTAGAGGTAGCGGTAGTTGGTGTATTCGTTGTTGATTGCCATCAGCGCCCGGTCTTTTTCACCGGGAAACTCGAACAGGCTCATGCCGTCGTTGTTGTCGCCGAACTGGGCTTCCTGATGTTCAGCGCTGCCATTGCCGCTCAGGTCGAACACCGGGCCGTCCTTGTGCAGAGGCTGGCCCCAGCTGATCAGCACCGAGGACTTGTAGCCCGCTGGCAGGGTGATGGAGTCGCTGGTGGCGGCGGGGATGCTGTCGAAGCCCAGCAACTGGCTGTTGCCGGCGCTGACACTGGCAGCCATCACGCTGCGGCTCAGCAGATTGCCGCCGAGGAACATCGCCGCGCCGCACAGGGCACCTGCGCTGATGAAGCCGCGGCGGCTGAGGCCGACCATGGTTTCGAGGTCGGTGGACTGGTTTTCTTCTAATAGACTCATTTCAGGCTCCCTGCGGTTTTGCAGACACCTTAATGCTGAGTAATGAACCTTTTGTTACGGTTTTGCTTACAGCGGCGTGCCCAACAGAACCCTGGACGGCGAAAACTCCACGCGCACCGGTTTGCCGCACGTCAGCCCCAATGCCTGCAGATGCCTCGGCTCGGCCAGGGCGCATAGTGACAAGCCGCTGGGCAGGGTGATGCGTACTTCGCTGGGGCCATCGTCGGCGTCGAGAATCTTCTCGATGGTGCCTTTCAGGCAATTGTTTCCAGGCGTTTCTGCGGAATCGATTCCCAGTACATCGAGCCAGCCGGCCTTGATCAGTGCCACGACTTCGGTRCCGATGTGCAGTTCCAGGCGTTCGGTGCTGTCGTGGGTGATTTGCGCGTCGACGATCACGCCTTCGGCGACCTTGAGGCGAATCAGGTCGTTGCGCCCCTGAGGTTCGATCGCCACCACCTTGCCATGCAACTGATTGCGCGCGCTGGTGCGCAGCATCAAGCGCCCGAGCAGGTCCAGGTCGCTGGCGTCTTCAGCGGCTTCCAGCACTTGAGCCTGCAAGGCTTGCAGCTTCTGGTACAGGCGCAATACGCGCTGACCTTCGATGGACAGGCGTGCACCACCACCGCCCTTGCCACCGACAATCCGCTCCACCAGCGGCTTCTGCGCCAGGTTGTTCAGCTCATCGATCGCATCCCAGGCGGCCTTGTAGCTCAGGCCTGCGCTTTTTGCCGCGCGGGTGATCGAGCCTTGTTCGGCGATGTGCTGCAGCAGGGCGATGCGCTGCGGACGGCGGACAATGTGCTGGGACAACAAGGTAGGCAAGGACATGACAAGTCGCTTTGGGTGGTAACGATGGTGAGGACGTTGGCCGCTTGGGCCGCGCGAGTCAAGTCAGGGTGTTTCGCCGGGTTTGGGCGTGCGGGCCAGGCAATAGACGTCGACCCTTGCCGCACCGGCGTCCATCAGCAGGCGAGCCAGGGCCTGGGCCGTGGCACCGGTGGTCAGGACGTCGTCGATCAGGGCCAGGTGCTGGCCTTTGACGACCGCGCCGGACGCCAGGGCGAAAGCGTTGCGCAGGTTCTTTCGGCGTGCTTCGGCRTTCAATGCCTGTTGGGCGTCGGTGTCCTGGGTTCGCAGCAGCAACCGTTCGTCGCAAGGGATATCGAGACTCGTACCCAGCCACTGGGCCAGCATCGCCGCCTGATTGAACCCGCGTTTGCGCAGGCGCCGGGTTGCCAGCGGCACCGGGATCAGCGCATCGGGTCGCTGCAGATCGTCTTCGAAGCGATGTTTCAGGTATTGAGCAAGAAGTTCGGCGAGCAGGCGGCCAAACGGCCACTTTGCACTGTGCTTGAAGCGGGTAATCAAGCTGTCTACCGGAAAGCTGTAGGTCCAGGGGGCAATCACTTGTTCGAAGGCGGGTGGCTGCTTCAGGCAATATCCGCAGGTCAGGCCTACGGCCGGAAGCGGCAGGGCGCAGGTCTGGCAGTGATCGCCGAGCCAGGGCAACTCGGTTTCGCAGGCCGTGCAGACAGGGACAATGCCGTCGGCCGTTTCATCGCATAGAAGACATGGTTGTTTGTTTTTTAACCAGATGTAAACCAGTCCTTCGTATTGAGGTTGACAGCGCATCACTCTTCCTTAAACATGCCGAAACATCCGTGTCGTGCCTGTGGGTATTCCGTTCCCCCGGCCGCTTGCCAAGCCTGAATAAAGGAATCGCCCATGAGCGCCAGCACCACTGCAACCCTGCGTCATGACTGGACTTTAGCCGAAGTCAAAGCGCTCTTCGTACAGCCATTCAACGACCTGCTGTTTCAGGCGCAGACAGTGCACCGTGCGCATTTCGACGCCAACCGCGTCCAGGTGTCGACCCTGCTGTCGATCAAAACCGGCGCCTGCCCGGAAGATTGCAAATATTGTCCACAGTCCGGTCACTACAACACCGGCCTGGAAAAAGAAAAACTGATGGAAGTGCAAAAGGTCCTCGAAGAGGCCGCTCGCGCCAAGGCCATCGGTTCGACCCGTTTCTGCATGGGCGCGGCGTGGAAGCACCCGTCGGCCAAAGACATGCCTTACGTGCTGAAAATGGTCGAAGGCGTGAAGGCCATGGGCCTGGAAACCTGCATGACCCTCGGTCGCCTGGATCAGGAGCAGACCGAAGCGCTGGCCAATGCCGGCCTCGACTATTACAACCACAACCTCGACACCTCGCCTGAGTTCTACGGCAGCATCATCACCACCCGCACCTACAGTGAGCGCCTGCAAACCCTGGCGTATGTGCGTGAATCGGGGATGAAGATCTGCTCCGGCGGCATTCTTGGCATGGGCGAGTCGCTGGACGACCGCGCCAACCTGCTGATACAGCTGGCCAACCTGCCGGAGCATCCGGAGTCGGTGCCGATCAACATGCTGGTGAAAGTCGCCGGTACACCGCTGGAAAATGCCGACGACGTCGATCCGTTCGACTTCATCCGCATGCTCGCCGTCGCGCGCATCCTGATGCCGCAATCCCACGTGCGCCTGTCCGCCGGCCGCGAAGCCATGAACGAACAGATGCAGGCCCTGGCGTTCTTTGCTGGCGCCAACTCGATTTTCTACGGCGAAAAACTGCTGACCACCGCCAACCCGCAGGCCGACAAGGACATGCAACTGTTCTCGCGACTGGGCATCCTGCCGGAAGCCCGCGAAGAGCACGCCGACGAAGTGCATCAGGCAGCTATCGAGCAGGCGCTGGTGGAGCAGAAGAGCAGCGAGCAGTTCTATAACGCGGCGGTTTAAATCCATCCACCGACTCTTCTGATTGGAATGCAAAACACTGTGGGAGCAAGCTCGCTCCCACAGGGATCGCATTCATTTTGATTTCTGTGATCTGAACGTCGAGGCCTGCATGTCTTTCGATCTCGCCGCACGCCTTGCTGCCCGTCGTGCCGAAAACCTCTACCGCCAGCGACCGCTGCTCGAAAGCCCGCAGGGGCCGCAAGTGGTGGTCGATGGCCAGCCGTTGCTGGCGTTCTGTAACAACGACTACCTGGGCCTGGCCAATCATCCGCAAGTGATCGAAGCCTGGCGTGCTGGCGCCTTGAAGTGGGGTGTGGGCGGAGGGGCGTCACACTTGGTCGTCGGCCATAGCTCCCCGCACCATGCCCTGGAAGAAGCGTTGGCCGACCTGACCGGTCGCCCTCGCGCGTTGCTGTTCACCACCGGTTACATGGCCAACCTCGGTGCGGTCACGGCGCTGGTGGGGCAGGGCGATACGGTGCTCGAAGACCGGCTCAATCATGCGTCGCTGCTCGACGCGGGGCTGCTGTCCGGCGCGCGGTTCAATCGCTACTTGCACAACGACCCGGTGAGCCTGGCCAAACGCCTGGAAAAAGCCACCGGCAATACGCTGGTGGTCACCGACGGCGTGTTCAGCATGGACGGTGATATCGCCGACCTGCCTGCGCTGGCTCGAGAGGCAAAGGCCAAAGGCGCCTGGTTGATGGTCGACGATGCCCACGGTTTTGGACCACTGGGTGCCAACGGTGGCGGCATCGTCGAACACTTCGGCTTGAGCCAGGATGACGTTCCCGTGTTGGTCGGCACCCTCGGCAAGGCGTTCGGTACGGCGGGTGCCTTTGTGGCTGGCAGCGACGAGCTGATCGAAAGCCTGATCCAGTTCGCCCGCCCCTACATCTACACTACCAGCCAGCCACCCGCGCTGGCCTGCGCCACGTTGAAAAGCCTGGAACTGCTGCGCAGCGAACACTGGCGTCGCGAGCATTTGCAGACACTGATCCGCCAGTTCCGCCAGGGCGCCGAACAGATTGGCCTGGAACTCATGGACAGCTTCACGCCGATCCAGCCGATCATGATCGGCGACGCGGGGCGCGCGGTGCGCCTTTCGCAAATGCTGCGTGAACGCGGGTTGATGGTGACTGCGATTCGCCCGCCGACCGTACCCGCCGGCAGCGCCCGACTGCGGGTCACGCTGACGGCTGCCCACAGCGAAGCTCAAGTACAGCTATTGTTAAACGGACTGGCCGATTGTTTTCAACAACTGCAGTCGGAGCCAAGCCATGCGTGATCGTCTGATTCTGCTGCCCGGCTGGGGCCTTGGCGTTTCACCGCTGGAGCCTCTGGCGGCAGCCTTGCGCGGCCTGGATGAGCACCTGCATGTCGAGATAGAGCCGTTGCCGGAGCTGGAGTCGAGCGATCTTGAAGAGTGGCTCGATGAGCTTGATTCGACCTTGCCGCAAGACGCCTGGCTGGGCGGCTGGTCATTGGGCGGCATGCTCGCCTGCGAGTTGGCGGCCCGGCGTGGCGATCGCTGCTGTGGTGTGTTTTCCCTGGCCAGCAACGCTTCTTTTGTCGCTCATGAACAATGGTCAAGCGCAATGTCCGGGGAAACCTTCGATGCGTTTCTGGCGGCATGTTCAGCCGATCCGCGCGCGACGTTGAAACGCTTTTCACTGCTCTGCGCCCAAGGCGCCGAAGACCCGCGCGGATTGTCGCGGTTGTTGCTCGGTGGCGCCCCGAACACCGCCGCGCCGGTGCTGCTCAGTGGTCTGCAAGTGCTCGCGCAACTGGATACACGACAGGCACTGCAATCGTTCCGCGGTCCGCAACTGCATCTGTTCGCCGGCCTCGACGGGCTGGTGCCGGTGGAGGCGGCGGGCGAGTTGTTGGCATTGCTGCCGGATGTCGAAATCGGTCTGATTGAACAGGCCGGCCACGCGTTTCTTCTGGAGGATCCCCACGGTGTGGCGGGGGCGATCCAGGCCTTTTTGCATGAGTCCGGTGATGACTGATTTATCCTTTCCCAACCTGCCCGGCGCCTTGCCAGACAAGCGCCAGGTAGCCGCGTCATTCTCCCGCGCAGCGGCAAGCTACGACAGCGTGGCCGAGTTGCAGCGTGATGTGGGCAGCCAATTGCTCAGGCGCTTGCCACAGGGCTTTGTACCGCAGCATTGGCTGGATCTGGGCTGCGGCACCGGGCATTTCAGTCGTGCCCTGGGTGAGCAATTTCCAAGCAGCCACGGGGTGGCGCTGGACATCGCCGAAGGCATGCTCGAGCACGCCCGGCCATTGGGCGGTGCCACGCACTTCGTGGCTGGCGATGCCGAGCGTTTGCCACTGCAGGATTCGACCTGCGAGCTGATCTTCTCCAGCCTGGCGGTGCAGTGGTGCGCGGACTTCGACTCGGTGCTCAGTGAAGCTTTTCGAGTGCTGAAACCGGGCGGCATCTTCGCGTTTGCTAGTCTTTGTGCAGGGACGTTGTTTGAACTGCGCGACAGCTGGCGGCAGGTCGATGGCATGGTGCACGTAAACCGCTTCCGGGAGTTTGGTGTTTATCAGCAGTTGTGCGCTGCCAGTGGTTTACGGGTCGTCAGTCTGCAAAATCTGCCGCATGTGCTGCATTACCCGGATGTGCGCAGCCTGACCCATGAACTCAAGGCGCTGGGCGCGCACAACCTCAATCCCGGACGGCCGGGCGGCTTGACCGGGCGAGCGCGGATTTTGGGTTTGATCGAGGCTTACGAGCAGTTTCGTCGGGCTCAGGGACTGCCGGCGACTTATCAAGTGGTGTACGCCGTATTGGAGAAACCCTTATGAGCGCAGCCTATTTCATCGCCGGCACGGATACCGATGTCGGTAAAACCACGGTCGCTGCTGGCCTGCTGCATGCGGCGCGTTCGGCGGGCTTGAGCACGGCGGCGGGCAAGCCGGTCGCTTCCGGTTGCGACGTGACGCCCAAAGGCCTGCGCAACGCCGATGCGCTGGCCTTGCTGGCGGAGTGTTCGCTGCCGCTGACGTATGCCCAGGTCAATCCGGTGGCCTTCGAACCGGCCATCGCCCCGCACCTGGCGGCGCGAGAGGCGGGTGTGGCGCTGACGGTGCAGTCGTTGCTGGCGCCAATGCGGCAGATTCTGGGTATGCAGGCGGACTTCACCCTGATCGAAGGCGCCGGCGGATGGCGCGTACCCTTGGCGGATCAGGACAATCTGTCGGACCTCGCCATCGCATTGAAGCTGCCGGTGATTCTGGTGGTCGGCGTGCGATTGGGCTGTATCAGCCATGCCTTGCTGACCGCCGAAGCGATTGCCCGGGACGGTTTGCAACTGGCGGGATGGGTGGCCAACATCATCGACCCGAAAACCTCGCGGCTGGAAGAAAACCTCGCCACCCTTGCCGAGCGCCTCCCGGCGCCGTGCCTGGGGCGTGTGCCTAAACTCAAGGCCGTTACGGCCGAGGCAGTGGCCGAGTACTTGCAACTGGACCTGTTGGACTGACGTTTTTGCAATGCGGGTTTTGCCTATGATAAGGCACTGTGCCATTAGTGTTTTTGTCGAGTGTTTTGCCGGCCACTCTGCTTCAATGGCCGCTGTTCATCCTTTGAAAGGACGAGTTTTCCCATGGAAATCTCAGGAAGCAGCGCTTTTTATGCAGGTCTGAGCACCCTTCAGGCAGGGCTGAACCGTGTCGATCAAGCCGCCGGGCAGATCGCCAACATGACGATCGAGCGATCGGTCACCAGCCAGTCCTCCGAGGCGCAGGTCGATCGTCTGCGATCGGTTGATCGCAGCCAGCAATCGGACCTGAGCAGCAACGTGGTCGAAATGGCCCAAGGCAAGATTCAGGCGGAGCTGGGCGTGAAAGTCGCCAAGGCAGCCGATGAAGTGCTCGGAACGTTGATCGATACCTTCGCTTGATTTTTACAGAATCCGTACTCTCCAGCGCCGCGCCCGTTCGCGGCGTTTTTCTGCGTAAGTCTTTCTTCCTCAACTAATCTTTTCCGCATGGCTGGCCGCTTTGAAAGCGCGGCTGCGCTGTCGTGTGCCTGTGTGTCCAAGCCTGCGATGACGAACGGCAAAAGATCGACGCTTGACAAGAATTGGGCGTAAACGTATGTTTCAAACAACTGTTTGATCGCAACAACAAATCAATGCGGTCGTCCATTCCCGGTTACATCAGCAGAGGTTTATCGCTATGCCTGACTACAAGGCCCCCTTGCGTGATATTCGCTTCGTTCGTGACGAACTGCTCGGCTACGAAGCGCACTATCAGAGCCTTCCGGCTTGTGCCGACGCAACTCCGGACATGGTTGACGCCATTCTTGAGGAGGGTGCCAAGTTTTGTGAACAGGTACTGGCTCCGCTGAACCGTGTGGGCGACATCGAGGGTTGTACCTGGAGCGAGTCCGGCGTCAAGACCCCGACTGGCTTCAAGGAAGCCTACAAGCAATTCGTCGAAGGCGGCTGGCCAAGCCTGGCCCACGACGTTGCGCACGGCGGCCAAGGCCTGCCGGAATCCCTGGGTCTGGCGGTCAGCGAAATGGTTGGCGAGGCCAACTGGTCGTGGGGCATGTACCCGGGCCTGTCGCACGGTGCGATGAACACCATCTCCGAGCACGGTACCCCTGAGCAGCAAGAGGCTTACCTGACCAAGCTGGTTTCCGGCGAGTGGACCGGCACCATGTGCCTGACCGAGCCGCACTGCGGCACCGACCTTGGCATGCTGCGCACCAAGGCCGAGCCTCAGGCCGACGGTTCCTACAAGGTTTCCGGCACCAAGATCTTCATCTCGGCCGGTGAACACGACATGGCCGACAACATCGTCCACATCGTACTGGCCCGCCTGCCGGATGCACCGGCTGGCACCAAAGGCATCTCTCTGTTCATCGTGCCGAAGTTCATGCCGAACGCCGATGGTTCGATCGGTGCGCGTAACGCCGTGTCCTGCGGTTCCCTGGAACACAAGATGGGCATCCACGGCAACGCCACCTGCGTGATGAACTTCGACGGCGCCACCGGTTTCCTGATCGGCCCGGCGAACAAAGGCCTGAACTGCATGTTCACCTTCATGAATACCGCACGTCTGGGTACCGCGCTGCAAGGCTTGGCCCACGCCGAAGTCGGTTTTCAGGGCGGCCTGAAATACGCTCGTGACCGTCTGCAAATGCGCTCGCTGACTGGCCCGAAAGCGCCGGACAAAGCCGCTGACCCGATCATCGTGCACCCTGACGTACGTCGCATGCTGTTGACCATGAAGGCATTCGCCGAAGGCAACCGTGCGATGGTTTACTTCACCGCCAAGCAGGTCGACATCGTCAAGTACGGCGTAGATGAAGAAGAGAAGAAGAAAGCCGACGCACTGCTGGCCTTCATGACGCCAATCGCCAAGGCCTTCATGACTGAAGTCGGTTTCGAAGCGGCCAACCACGGCGTGCAGATCTACGGCGGTCACGGCTTCATCGCCGAGTGGGGCATGGAGCAGAACGTTCGCGACAGCCGCATCTCGATGCTGTACGAAGGCACCACCGGTATCCAGGCACTCGACCTGCTGGGCCGTAAAGTGCTGATGACCCAAGGCGAGGCTCTGAAAGGCTTCACCAAGATCGTCCACAAATTCTGCCAGACCAACGAAGGCAACGAAGCGGTTCAAGAGTTCGTCGCACCGCTGGCTGCACTGAACAAGGAATGGGGCGAACTGACCATGAAGGTCGGTATGGCTGCCATGAAAGATCGCGAAGAAGTCGGCGCGGCCTCCGTGGACTATCTGATGTACTCCGGTTACGCCTGCCTGGCCTACTTCTGGGCTGACATGGCGCGTCTGGCTGCCGAGAAACTGGCTGCCGGCACTTCCGAAGAGGCCTTCTACACCGCCAAGTTGCAGACTGCGCGTTTCTACTTCCAGCGCATCCTGCCGCGTACCCGCACTCACGTTGTCACCATGCTGTCGGGCGCCAACAACCTGATGGACATGAAAGAAGAGAACTTCGACCTGGGCTACTAAGTCCTGGCGCAGTCCTTCATAAAGAAACCGCCGCTTCCTCCGGGAGCGGCGGTTTTTTTGTGCGCTGTGGTCAGGCTTTGATCACCATGGCGTCGGGTCCAGGGGGCCGACGCCAGTCGGGGTACTCACGCCTTCGCCGTTACGTATGAACGGCAGGTGCCAGAAGTCGTTCGGGACGACGGGATCGCCAGGCTTGACACCTTCCGGAAAGATGAACTCGAACACCGGCGCCACATACTGTCCGGCAATCAGCCCATTGGCGACGGTCAGCCTGCCCGCATTCTGGATGCAACCGTCCACGCCGGCCTGGGATAAGCTTTGCTGTGGAACGCAAAGTGACCGTGCAACAACGCGCAAGGTACGTGTCGGCTGGCTAAGTAGCCCGGTGGGCGCTTTGGTCGCGCGTAATCTGGCGCGTTGTGGCTGGGCCCCCGTGTTCTGTGTGGTAATACCACCCGAGGCTCCCAGGCAACTGGCCGCAAGGCCAAGCCCAGGGTTGCATTCACCCGTCATCTCATAGGGTGTAATCCAGCGATTGGTTTGCACACCTGTCGATGGATTGACATCTATCAGATAGATATCGACCGGGGTCTGGATGTCGGTGGTCGAGGCTTCAAGGAAAATCCGGTCCTGCGTCTCTTGGGCTACTCCGCTGATGGCCGTTGCGGCCGGGTCGGCCGTACCGATGCCAAATTCCCCGATAGCCAGGTAGCTGGGCTGCGAACCAGGCTGAGTGTAGATCCCGACATTCGCCTCGATCGTGTGTGCAGAGATGAAGTCCGGGAGCCCCGTTGTTGCTGACTTGAACAGAGTACCGGACCAGCTGATGAAGTCGCCGACTTCGAAGGGTGCCTGTTGTGTCGGGTCGGGGTCCGTCGCCGTGCGTGTAGCATCGCTGAATCTCTTCATGACGTACTGGCTGCAATAGACCTGCCCCACCGCTGGACCCGAGAGCTCTCCACTGGCCGGAGGCGTGACGCCGGCCTGGCTGAAGTTGCGGCAGTTGTTGGTCGTGGTCGGGGTGACCACTTGTGGCCGGTTTTTCTGTGGGCAGAGTGCATCGTCCCCGGAAATCGTGCGCGGCACGCACATCGGGTAGCCGGTGGCGGCATGGATGGTCGGGTTGGCATCATCGACGGAGAAGCGTGGGTCGGGGCTTTGGGCACGGCCAAAACGTCCATTCGGATCGTTGATCTGAATGATCGTGGGTTGCGTCGGGTTTCCGCTGTCAACTTCGAGGTTGCCGTTGGTGTAGTCGATCCGGGTGATGACACCGCTGCCCGCATTGACTGATTGCTGGGAGACAAAGATCAGCCCGGCAATTTGCTTGTTGGAGACAGTATTACCTACCACATGGATCTCGAACGAGGGGTAGGCTGCCGGTGATTTTCCGAGCGCCAGGGTTCCAACCCTGACGAAGTCGGCCCAGGTCAGGGTGTTGGCCGGCATCTGCATAACGGTGTTGCAAGGGACAACAATCGTGACGCCGTTCAACTGGACGGTCCCCCCAAAGCGGCCCGGGTCGCTGGTATTGGGGCAATTCGCATTGGTGGTGTCCAGGGTCATGTTTTGGATAAAGCCGGTAACGTCAAACCCATGAATCGCAGTCGGGTTTGTAAAAATCGGATCGGGCAGTGTGGGTGTCGTGAACGGCGAGGGCAAACCCGGGGGCTTGGCAGTCCCGCCACCACCGCCACCGCCACCGCCAGCTCCGTTTTTGGCAAATGCATCTCCACCACCAATGGCCAGTGCGACAGCGACGGCACCGGCGAGCAGAGCATGGCGACTGAAGATGCCGTTGAATCGTTTGTGAGGCAGCAGCGGTATGGCGAGCGTTTTTTCGAACAAAGATAAGCTCATGGCTCACTCCAGAATCTTGCAGGACCAATTGCCGGCCGATCGAGATCGCGGATCTGCTGATGCGCTGAATCCTGCGCAAGAAAAACGCAAAGCCGTGAGTGTCGAATTGGGGCTCGATCCAGCGGGGTAAGTGCCTGTGTACGGTCGACACTTGCCGTTCGGATGCTTTCACCTGCGTTGCGTTGGCCGGTTACGGACGCAAACGCGAGAGACATTTCCTTGAGCCTGAGGGGCACCTAGCAGTAGTCGTGCCTGATTGGTTCAGTCGCCTTGTTAGCCAGTAAAAATGCGGGCTGCGCTGATGTTGGTGATATACACATAGTTATAGTTATGTGATTAACGCCAAAGTAGGTGGGTATATATGCCCAAATTTGGAGTGCTGTGAAAAGTTTTAGTAGGTGTGTCTCCGTTAGTGGTAGTTGAGAAGTGTTGTCTGTTAAATACTACTAAAGTCGCAGGTGTGCAAAAGGGGGGTGAAGAGGGTGGAGAAAAAATAGTCGTGTATGGGAGGTATAAATAAAAAGACAATAGCTAACGCAGTGCAACTTGCGCACGAATGGGTTTTATATGTTTGATGGATGTTTTTTTTGGCTGGCGATGCGGTTTTACAGGTGTTTTTTAAGTGCCGTTTACACCGGGGTATTTGGATGAGCAAATACTCTGCCAGCTTCAAAAAAACGCAGTCTGGTGACGTGATGCCCTTTAAATGCTGGCTTTTAGAAGTCGTTGGTGATCACCGGATGCGGGCTGTTTGGGGAATGGCACCCAATAATTGGGTGAAGTTTAACCAGAACTGAGGAATAGTGCGCAGTTGCTGTTGATAGTAGGGTTTCTTGATTTGACTTAAATGAAAAATGTAGAAATTTTCATGTTGAAATGTTTTGTTGCAGCTAGAGTTGCATCAAGCGCTATCCAGTAGTGCCAAATATCATTTTTTAAAAAGGCCTGGGCCACGAGAGTGCTTTGCCAGTTGGGTCTCGCATTGTCCATGCAACTTCAAGTTGATGTGGTTACTCGAGCGAGCAGCAACATTCATGGCGATGAGCTCATCTCGCAACAGGGCAACCGCGGAGCCTGACTACTCCGTACTGAATCGGGAACGTCGTCATGTTTAATTATTTGAGCATCTTTCGAACCACCTGCTTGCCCCGTGCAATGGTGATGACACTCTTCGCCATTGGCCTGCCCGTCATGAGCGTTTGGGCCGCAGACCCGGTCGTTCCGGCCGTGCCGGACGTGCCTGGTCTGCAGTCACTGCGCGGCATGACGCCTCCCGACCCTTCGGGAACCGAAGGCGGGCGCAAGGTCGACCTGATGACCGACTACGTGCTCAATCGCTCGGCGGCAGTGCTCCTGGGCAAGGCACTGTTCTGGGACATGGAGATCGGCAGTGACGGCTCCACCGCTTGCGCGTCCTGCCACTTCCACGCGGGTGTCGATCACCGCACCACCAACCAGATCAACCCGGGCCAGGCGAATACCAACGCGAACGTCTCGTCGATCTTCAACAAACCGTTCACCGCGTCGGATATTCCGGGCGACGTGCCGAGCTACACCACCAGGTCCGGTGGCAAGGGCGGTCCGAACTACCTGCTGAAGAAAAGCGACTTCCCGACCCACGTGCTGGCCGATCCGCTGGATCGCAACTCGGCGATTGTCTATTCAAGCGATGATGTCATCGGCTCCCAAGGCGTGTTCGACGCCAACTTCGTCAAGCCCAATCAGTCGCGGTTCGACAAGTGCATTCAGCAACCGGACGGTATCTTCCAGGTGGGCGGTATCAATGTTCGCCGTAGCACCGGGCGCAATGCGCCAACGGTGATCAACGCTGCGTTCAACGTGCGCAACTTCTGGGATGGCCGGGCCAATAACGTATTCAATGGCTTCTCGCCGTTCGGCAATCGCGACCCTGACGCCGGGATTTTCGTGACCAGCGATCGCGGTGGCGTGGCGACCAAAGTCAGGCTGGCGCTCAAGGATGCTTCCGCCGCCTCGCAAGCGGTAGGGCCTCCCGGCAGCCCGGTAGAAATGTCCTGCGGCGGACGTACCTTCGCCGACATTGGCCGGCGCATGCTCGACACCTTGATGCTCAAGCAGCAACGGATCTCGTCCACCGACTCGATACTCGGGCCGGTATCCGGTGGTCATCGGCCGACCTACCGTGAACTGATCAAGAACGCGTTCCAGCCGCGCCTGTGGAATGCCACGCAGCAGGTCTTGCTGGGCGGTGYGCCATACACCCAGATGGAGGCGAACTTCCCGTTGTTCTTCGGGCTGGCGATTCAGATGTATGAGTCCACGCTGATCTCGGACCAGGCGCCGCTGGATGCCTATTTGCAGGGCGATCATACGGCCATGAACGAGCAGCAGGTCCAGGGCATGAATCTGTTCCTGGGCAAGGGCAAGTGCATCAGTTGCCACGGCGGTGCGGAATTGACCAACGCCGGCAGCCGCTTGCTGTTCCATCCTCGGGAACGGATCGAACGCATGGTCATGGCCGACAACCTGACCACACTGTATGACAACGGCTTCTACAACACCGGGGTGCGTCCGACCTCGGAAGACCTGGCGCTCGGTGGCTCGGATGCCTGGGGCAATCCGTTGTCCTTCACTCGTGAGTACAACACCGTACTGCAGGGCGGCCAGATCCCTGACCCGCTGGAAGTCGATGTGTGCACCTTCGAAGTGCCTTTGAGCCCGGCCATCCCTTGTGATACGACGCTCAAGCCCAATGTCGGTTTCCGCGATGCGGTCGATGGCGCCTTCAAGACGCCGACCTTGCGCAACATCGCGTTGACCGGACCGTATTTCCACAATGGCAGTCGCGCAACGCTGCAACAGGTGATGGAGTTCTACAACCGCGGCGGCGACCGGCGTGGCGAAGATGCCAGCAACACCAGCGGCTTCGTGCATCCGGCGGTCAATCAGCACAACGGCTCGAACCTCGATCCGGACATGACCCGGCTGAACCTGGCCCCGGATGAAGTGGATGCGCTGGTCAAGTTCATGGAAGTCGGGCTTACCGACCCTCGGGTCGCGTGGGAACGGGCGCCGTTTGACCATCCATCGCTGGTACTGCCACAGGGCGAAAAGGGTGATGAAAACTCGGTCGGGCAAAAACCGGCCAGTCCGAAGATCACTACCCGGYAGGCGCAGGACGCCGAAATCCAGCTCAATCCGGTCGGTGCCGAAGGTCGCACAGCGCTGGAAGGGCCGCTGCAACCGTTCAACAACGACCTGTAACCGTATCGCCCTTGCGTCACTGGCGACTGATGGACGCCAGTGACGACCTTTTACAAATACCTCAGTATTTCACTCAGCAAATCGGGGGGGCTGCCGTTAAAGTGGTGGGCACATTGCCATCTATTGATCTGACCGGTCGGAGCTTTACCCTTGCCGCGCTCTTCCGCTGTGCGTTTCAGTCATTTTCTGCCGTCATTGCTGCTGTTACTGGCGGGGCTTGCGGCTGCGTACATCAAGGATCTGAACGTCTTCTTCACCTCGCTGTTCAACGTGCTGCCCACCCTGGTGCTGTTGCTCGGTGGCGCCTATTGCGCGGTTTACCGACGCCAGCGTGAACTGTTTCTGATGGTCACGGTGTACATCGCCTACTTCCTGCTCGACACCCAGACCGACTATTACCGCGACAACGGCAAAGTGCGTGACGATGCCGCCGTGGTCTTTCATTTGTGTTGCCTGCTGCTGCCGCTGCTGTTTGGCGTGTTCGCGGCTTGGCAGGAGCGTACCCATCTGTTCCAGGACATGGTGGCGCGTTTTGCAGTACTTTTGGCGGTTGGCAGCGTGGCTTTGGGGCTTGAGCAAAGCTATCCGCACGCGCTGCTGGTCTGGCTGTCGGAGATTCGCTGGCCCGCCTTGCATGGCGCCTGGATGAGCCTGATCCAGTTGTCCTACCCGGTGTTCATCGCTGCGTTTCTGCTGCTGGCCTGGCAATACTGGCGCAATCCGCGACCRCTGCACGCCGCGCAATTGGTGGGGCTGCTCGGGCTGTTCTGGATGTTGCCGAAAACCTTCATCCTGCCGTTCACCCTCAACATAATGTGCAGCCAGGTGATGCTGATGATCGCCGCCGCCGTTGCCCACGAAGCCTATCAAATGGCCTTCCGCGACGAACTGACCGGGCTGCCAGGCCGTCGTGCGCTAAATGAGCGCATGCAACGGTTGGGGCGCAACTACGTGTTGGCCATGAGCGACGTCGACCACTTCAAGAAATTCAACGACACCCACGGCCACGACGTAGGCGATCAGGTGCTGCGGCTGGTGGCCAGCAAACTGTCGAAAATCGGCGGAGGCGGTAAGGCGTATCGCTATGGCGGCGAGGAGTTTGCCCTGGTGTTTGCAGGCAAGACCCTCGAAGAGTGCCTGCCGCACCTGGAAGTCATCCGCGATTCCATCGCCACATACAACATTCAACTGCGCAATCAGGAAAACCGCCCGCAGGACGATAATCAGGGGCGCCAGCGGCGTGCCGGTTCCGGGGCGTCGAGTGTATCGGTGACAGTCAGTATCGGCGTTGCCGAGCGGATCGATCAACGCACCCCTGAAGAGGTGCTCAAGTCCGCTGACAAGGCGCTCTACAGCGCCAAGGGTGCCGGGCGAAACTGTGTGATGGCGTTCGGGCAGAACCGCCGTGGCGCCGTGCGCATGGACGCCGCTACGGTTGAGTGATGATGGCGCATTCAGCGAGCGGTAGGTGGTTGTGAGGCACGGCCGGCGGCAGTAGGTTGAAGAAATCTGCCGACGGAGAATGACCATGCCCGAGTACAAAGCTCCCTTGCGCGACATGCGCTTTCTGATCGACCACGTCTTCGACTTTCACAGCAACTACGCCGCGCTGGGGGCCACCGATGCCAGCCCGGACATGGTCAATGCGATCCTCGAGGAGGGCGCGAAGTTCTGCGAAAACGTGCTGTCGCCGCTCAACCGCAGCGGCGATGAAGAAGGCTGTCATTTCGACAATGGCGTGGTCACAACGCCCATGGGCTTCAAGCAGGCATTCGCCCAATATATCGAGGGCGGCTGGCATGGCTTGGCGGCGGATCCGCTTTACGGCGGTCAAGGGCTGCCGATCTCTCTGGGCCTGGTGATCAGCGAGATGGTGGGCTCCAGCAACACTTCATGGGGCATGTACCCCGGCCTGACCCACGGAGCGATGTCGGCGATCCACGCCCATGGCACCGAGGCGCAGAAGCAGACCTATTTGAAGAAGCTTACCGCTGGCCAATGGACCGGCACCATGTGCCTGACCGAAGCCCATTGCGGCACCGACCTGGGCATCATCAAGACCCGCGCCGTGCCTGCGGCTGATGGCAGCTACGCGATCTCTGGCAGCAAGATCTTCATCTCCGCCGGCGAGCACGACATGAGCGCCAACATCATTCACCTGGTGCTGGCCAAATTGCCGGACGCACCGGCCGGGACCAAGGGCATTTCGCTGTTCATCGTGCCCAAGTTCCTGCCCGATGCGACGGGCGAAGCGGGCGAGCGCAACGGTGTGTCCTGCGGCTCGATCGAACACAAAATGGGCATCAAGGCCTCGGCCACCTGCGTGCTGAACTTCGACGAGGCCAAGGGCTTTTTGATCGGTGAGCCGAACAAGGGCCTCAACTGCATGTTCACCATGATGAACCACGCGCGGCTGGGCACCGGCATGCAAGGGCTGTGTCTGGGCGAGGCGAGCTTCCAGGGCGCGATCAAATACGCCAACGACCGTTTGCAGATGCGCGCGCTGACCGGCCCGAAAGCCCCGGAAAAAGTTGCCGACCCGATCATCGTTCACCCTGATGTGCGGCGGATGTTGCTGACCATGAAAGCCTTCAACGAAGGCAATCGCGCGCTGACCTACTTCACCGCGCAGTTGCTCGACGTTGCACACCTGAGCGCGGACGAAACGGCGCGTCAGGATGCCGAAGACTTGTTGGCGTTCCTCACGCCGATCTGCAAAGCCTTCATGACCGACACCGGCCTGGAGGTGACCAACCACGGCATGCAGGTGTTTGGCGGCCACGGGTTCATTCGCGAATGGGGCATGGAGCAACTGGTTCGCGACTGCCGGATCGCGCCGATCTATGAGGGCACCAACGGCATTCAGGCGCTGGACCTGCTCGGGCGCAAGGTCCTCGGCAGCCAGGGCAAGCTGCTGCGCGGGTTCACCAAAATCGTCCACAAGTTCTGCGCGGCGAATGCCGAGCATCCGCAACTGGCCGGGTATGTGGCGCAGCTCAATCAACTGAACCAGCAGTGGGGTGAGTTGACCACCAGGGTCGGCATGGCCGCGATGAAAAACCCTGACGAAGTGGGTGCCGCGTCGGTGGATTACCTGATGTACAGCGGTTACATCATCCTTGGCTACCTGTGGTTGCGCATGGCGCTGGTGGCTCAGGCGCAGCTCGATGCTGGCAGCGGCGATGGCGACTTCTGCAGGGGCAAACTGGCGACCAGCGAGTTTTACTTCAAGCGTCTCTTGCCACGCACAGCTGCTCATCGGGCGGCCATAGAGGCGGGTAGCGATTGCCTGATGCAATTGCCGGCGGAGTTGTTTGCGCTTTAGTCATATAAATCCGTTACAACGAAGCTCGCCTTGCGCGGGCTTTTTTGTTGATGACTAAAAATAACAAAATGGTCATGAGTTGACCCTATGTGTCACAAAAGTTGTTGGGGTACACTCCGACCCAACGAAAACACACTTCCTGTGAATCACCTGTATAGATCTTGCGAGGTTTGCCATGGCTGACTACAAAGCGCCCCTGCGCGATATGCGCTTCGTCCTCAATGAAGTTTTCGAGGTCGCCAGACTCTGKGCCGAGCTGCCTGCACTGGCTGAAACCGTCGATGCAGAAACGGTCGAAGCCATCCTGGAAGAAGCCGGCAAAGTCACCAGCAAAAGCATCGCACCGCTGAGCCGTGCCGCGGACGAGGAAGGTTGCCATTGGGCAGACGGTGCCGTCACCACGCCGGCAGGTTTCCCACAGGCCTATCAGACCTACGCTGAAGGCGGCTGGGTCGGTGTCGGTGGCGATCCGGCCTACGGTGGCATGGGCATGCCCAAAGCAGTTTCGGCCCAGGTTGAAGAAATGGTCAACTCCGCCAGCCTGTCGTTCGGCCTGTACCCGATGCTGACCGCCGGCGCCTGCCTGTCGATCAACGCCCACGCCAGCGAAGAGCTGAAAGCCGCGTACCTGCCGAACATGTATGCCGGCATCTGGGCCGGTTCCATGTGCCTGACCGAGCCACACGCCGGTACGGATCTGGGGATCATTCGCACCAAGGCCGAGCCTCAGGCCGACGGTTCCTACAAGGTCAGCGGCACCAAGATCTTCATCACCGGTGGCGAACACGACCTCACCGCAAACATCATCCACCTGGTGCTGGCGAAGCTGCCGGATGCACCGGCGGGGCCGAAAGGCATTTCGCTGTTCCTGGTGCCGAAGTTCATGGTCAATGCCGATGGCAGCCTGGGCGCGCGCAACCCGGCGAATTGCGGTTCGATCGAACACAAGATGGGCATCCAGGCGTCCGCGACCTGCGTGATGAACTTCGATGAGGCCGTGGGTTACCTGGTCGGCGAACCGAACAAAGGCCTGGCGGCGATGTTCACCATGATGAACTACGAGCGACTGGGCGTCGGTATCCAGGGCCTGGCCACTGGCGAGCGCTCGTACCAGAACGCCGTGGAATACGCCCGCGACCGTCTGCAAAGCCGTGCGCCAACCGGCGCGCAGAACAAGGACAAAGTGGCTGACCCGATCATCGTCCACCCGGACGTGCGTCGCATGCTGCTGACCATGAAAGCCTCGAACGAAGGTGGCCGTGCGTTCTCCACCTACGTGGCGATGCAACTGGACACCGCCAAGTTCAGCGAAGAAGCCGCCACCCGCAAGCGTGCGGAAGACCTGGTGGCGTTGCTGACACCGGTGGCCAAGGCGTTCCTGACCGACCTCGGCCTGGAAACCACCGTACACGGCCAGCAGGTCTTTGGCGGCCACGGTTACATCCGTGAGTGGGGCCAGGAGCAACTGGTGCGTGACGTGCGCATCACCCAGATCTACGAAGGCACCAACGGCATTCAGGCGCTGGACCTGGTCGGGCGCAAGATCGTGGGCAGCGGCGGGGCGTACTACAACCTGTTCGCCGACGAGATTCGTCACTTTACCGCAACCGCGAGTGCGGACCTCGCCGAGTTCACCAAGCCGCTGAACGACGCAGTGACCACCCTCGATGAATTGACCGCGTGGTTGCTTGACCGTGCGAAGAGCAATCCGAACGAAATCGGCGCGGCGTCGGTCGAGTATCTGCAGGTATTCGGTTACGTGGCGTACGCCTACATGTGGGCCCTGATGGCCAAGGCGGCTTTCGGCAAGGAAGCGCAAGACGATTTCTACGCCAGCAAACTGGGCACGGCGCGGTTCTATTTCGCTCGCCTGCTGCCGCGTATTCACTCGTTGAGCGCGTCGGTGAAGGCCGGTAGCGAATCGTTGTTCCTGCTGGATGCAGGACAATTCTGATGAAGTAACGTTATGTAAGCATTCTCTTACATAACGTGCTGCTGTTCTCCCATAGATGCAAATTGGATCCAGAGCTAATCTACTTCTCATGGACGTAGCGCAGGAAGCGCAAAGCAACAACAGGGACACGTAGGATTCTGCCAGGACGGCGGAGTGAAATGGATGTCAGGGAAACAGTCTGCAAAGCCCCGCTTCGGCGGGGTTTTCTTTTGCCTGAAGAAAAGTTTTCAGCTTGTCCCATCCAGCGTATGCGCGCTGTTCAAGCGCCCGTCCGGGCCATTATCACTTCTTCCAGCAATGTCCGCAGCAATGCCAGCGAGGCCTGCTGCCGTTGCACATCCCGACAAACCAAACCGACTCTCAGCGGTACGCGGGGTTCGCTCAGGGGTTTCCACAGCAGTTCGTGGTTGCCATGGGTCTTTTGCGAACGCCCGGGCAGTACCGTCGCCAGGCGCGTGTGCGGCAGGCTGTCGAGGATGCCGGCCATGTTGTTCAATTCGGCTTGCACCTGTGGGCGACGTCCCAGGCTTGTCAGCTGTGCCTGCCAGATCTGYCTTATCTGAAACTCCTCGCCCAGCAACAACATCGGCAGTTCGGCGGCCTGACTCATGGACACTTTCTTGAATTCACGCAGTGGATGCTCTGCCGGAATGACCAGGGTCAGTTCATCTTCGTACAGCATCACGCCATGCAAGCCAGGCTGGCGGGGCGGCAGGYAGCCGATACCGATATCCAGAGAACCGTTGAGCAGTCGCCGCTCGATTTCCAGCCCGGTCAGTTCATAGATCTGCACCACCAGATGCGGCTGCGCCTTGCGCACCCGCTCGAGCATCTGCGGAACGAGGCTGGTATGCACGGTCTGCAATACACCGATGGCCAGGGTGCGTAGCGCCTGACCCTTGAAGTTGCCGAGCGCTTCCCGTGCCCGTTGCAGGCCATCGAGCAAAGGCAATGCGTGGTTGTACAGCGTGTGGGCCGCGAGGGTCGGCAACAGGCGTTTGCTGCTGCGCTCGAACAGACTCACATCGAGGTTTTGTTCCAGGTGGCGGATTTGCTGGGACAGCGCCGGCTGGGAGATGGACAGGCGCTCGGCGGCCCGGCCCACGTGGCCTTCTTCATAGACCGCGACGAAATAACGCAGTTGCTTGAAATCCATAAGTATTACTTATCGAAAATGCTGGGAAATCGAAATGGCTGAACGCCTCGTCTGAGCCTAGTCTAACCGCATTCACAGGGCTTACAGGGCCATAGAGCGCGATGAATACCCTTTGCTTCGATGGTGTTTACATAGGTAAGGCAAAAAACCTCATCAGAGGTTTTTTCAGATGAATCTGTTCAGTCTGCGCCGCAGTCCTCCCAGTCTTGATGATCTGGTCATGGACACCTCCCCGCCATCCCAAGGCAATAACCTTTCCAGCGAGTACTTGATGCCCAGTGTCGAGCGGCCGAAACAGGTGTTTGTGCGTGGCCAGGGTTCATGGTTGTGGGACAGCGATGACCGTGCGTACCTGGATTTTTCCCAGAGCGGTGGGGCCAACAGTCTTGGTCATAGTCCTTCGGTACTGGTCAATGCAATCACTGCCCAGGCCCAATCGCTGATCAACCCGGGTTTCGGCCTGTACAACCGCGGCATGCTCAGCCTCGCCGAACATCTGTGTGCCAGCACCGGCAGTGATCAGGCCTACCTGCTTAATACCGGCAGCGAGGCCTGTGAGGCGGCGATCAAACTGGCGCGCAAATGGGGTCAGCAGCATCGTGGCGGTGCGTCGCGAATCATTGTGGCCAACAACGGATGCCATGGCCGTAGCCTGGCGACGATTTCGGCGTCGGACAGTTCGACATTGACCAACCGATTCGAGCCGCAATTGCCAGGCTTCAGTCGTGTTCCTTTCAATGACTTGCCAGCGTTGCATGCGGCCGTGGATGAGCGGACCGTAGCGATCATGCTCGAGCCGATCCAGAGCGAAGCCGGCGTGATCCCGGCCACCGCACATTACCTCAAGGGTGTCGAACGCTTGTGCCGTGAACTCGGCATTTTGCTGATCTTCGACGAAGTGCAAACCGGCATTGGTCGTTGTGGCACATTGCTCGCGGAACAGTCCTGCGGCGTAACGGCGGATATCGTCGTGCTCGGTAAAGGGTTGGGCGGCGGCGTGCCATTGGCCGCGTTGCTGGCGCGTGGCAAGGCCTGTTGTTTCGACACTGGCGAGGTGACGGGCACTCATCACGGCAATGCGTTGATGACCGCTGCGGGACTTTCAGTGCTCGATACGGTGCAGGACAAGGCTTTCCTCAATCACGTCGCAGAATCCGGTCAGCACCTGCGTGAAGGCTTGGGGCGTTTGGCCCATCGTTACGATCACGGCGAGTTGCGCGGACAAGGGCTGCTTTGGGGGCTGACGCTGTCGGACGATTCCGCTGATGCGGTAGTCAAGGCCGCGCTGTACGAAGGCCTGCTGCTCAATGCTCCGCAACCCGACTGCCTGCGCTTTACCCCAGCGCTGAATGTCAGCAACGCCAACATCGATGAAATGCTCCTGCGCCTGGCGCGTGCCTTCTCCCGAGTACGCACCGCGCAATTGCAGTGCCGTAAAGGGATTGCCGTCTGATCAGGCGCGCCCTGCACAATTT
>NZ_JBGCUL010000729.1:0-2317 GCF_054177685.1 Pseudomonas sp. P5_A2_2 | reverse complement strand
ACCTTGTGCAGACCGCAGGCTGAGGTTCTCGAAAGCCTGCAAACGCTCGAAACCTGGAAGACTGCGCACCATCGGCAGGATCCGCGAGTGAAAGGTGCGCACCAGATCCCGCGCCTCCTTGAAACTGATTGCGCGACCCCAGAGCGCAAACAGTTCGATCAGCTTGTTGATGAAATCCTTGCGCGACTCACGGGTGAAGGTCACCACCGTCATCGAACTCAGCTCGAAGCCCAGGTAATGGCTCAGCAGCAGGATACGCAGCACCAGCGTGGTCGATTTGCCCGCACCGGCACCGGCGATCACCGAGGTGGACGGCGTGTCGCTGAAGATCATTTTCCACTGGGCGGCGCTGGGTTGGGCATGGGCTGGCAACAATCGGGCGACATCTGCCTTCATGCGCTTCTTCAATTCAGCGTTCAATGGCAGGCGCCAATCGTCGAACAACAGGTCATCGACATTCGGTGGCCGGTGTTCAGTGGCGCGCGAGTCGCGGATCAGCAGGACCTGTCGACCCTCCTCCAGTCCTTCGAGCTTGCCTTCCTTGTAGCCGTAATCGACCCCGGCGCTATGGCCACTGCGAAAACCGTCAGCCTGGCCGTGCAACCACGATGCTCGGTGCTGGGCATGCAGGCGGGTCAGGCTGTAACCGAAGAATCGGGCGAGCAATCGCTTGATCAACGGCATCTCGGCCAAGGGACGAAGTTCAGGAGGAAGATCGGGGGTGTGTTGCGGCACGCGGGCTGACTCCAGGGTGTGAGGCTGTTGAGCGCTATGGTGTCTGCATTTGCCGTCGAGTTCTAGTCAATTGCTTATCACTCATTGGCTTATGCGATGAAGTGAAGGTTGAATGAGAAAATTTCGAGGTAGTTTTATATCAATCGATTCGATTGGAATGCTGCATTTTTTACGCTTTTTATCGATTGTTGCCTGTTGGATGATGGCCGTCATCACTCACCGGTCTCGCTTCGTGGCCCAGGCGCTTCGCCCCATGACGAACCTTTTCTGGAGACGATCATGCTTGAACTCAGACCTTTCAACTCGCTCGGCGGCGCTCACCACGGCTGGCTGGATGCGCACCATCATTTTTCGTTCGCCGAGTACTACGATCCCAAGCGCATGAACTGGGGCAACCTGCGGGTCTGGAATGACGACGTGATCGCCCCCGGCACCGGTTTCCCACAACACCCACACCGGGACATGGAAATCATCACCTATGTCCGCGAAGGCGCCATCACCCACCAGGACAACCTTGGCAACAAGGGCCGCACCGAAGCGGGCGATGTCCAGGTCATGAGTGCAGGCACCGGGATCGCCCACAGCGAGTACAACCTGGAAGCGACGCCGACCAGGATTTTCCAGATCTGGATCATCCCGAACGAATCCGGCCTGGCGCCGTCCTGGGGCGCCAAGCCGTTCCCGAAAGGCGAGCGCGAAGGTTTTGTCACCCTGGCCAGCGGCAAGGAAGGCGACGACCAGAGTTTGCGCATCCGCGCCGATGCCCGGCTGGTAGCCGCCAATCTGAAGGCTGGCGAGTCTGCCGAATACCATTTGGACAACGGTCGTCGTGCATACCTGGTGCCGGCCACCGGGGTCATTGAAGTCAATGGCTTGCGTGCACAAGCTCGAGATGGTGTGGCGGTTGCTGACGAGCAAGTGCTGCGGGTGACGGCCATCGAGGACAGCGAGATCGTTCTGGTGGACCTGGCCTGATCCGCTGGGCAAATCGCAAAAAAAGGGGCGACCGTGTTGGTCGCCCCTTTTTTGTTCTACCTGGGTAACTCCTGAAAGTCGTGCCCCTGTGGGAGCGAGCTTGCTCGCGATAGCGGTGTGTCAGACACATCAATGTTGAATGTACTGACGTCATCGCGAGCAAGCTCGCTCCCACAGGGTTGTGTGTTTATTTCGAGGAAATGGCCCCATCCACCAGCGTTTGCGCCTCGGCAACAAGCCGCTTGAGGTGGTCGTCACTGACGAAGCTTTCGGCGTAGATCTTGTAGATGTCTTCGGTGCCCGACGGACGCGCCGCGAACCAGCCGTTTTCGGTCATGACCTTGAGACCGCCAATGGCCTGGTCATTGCCCGGCGCGTGGCTGAGGATATTCTGGATCGGTTCGCCAGCCAGTTGGGTCGAGGTGACCTGTTGCGGCGACAACTTGCTCAGCAGTGCTTTCTGTTCCGGGTTGGCCTTGGCGTCGACCCGCACCGAGAACGGCTCACCCAGTTCATCGGTCAAGGCACGATACGCCTGGCTCGGGTCGCTACCGGTACGGGCAGTCATCTCGGCGGCCAGCAGGGCCGGAATCAAACCGTCCTTGTC
>NZ_JBGCUL010000728.1:0-2323 GCF_054177685.1 Pseudomonas sp. P5_A2_2 | reverse complement strand
GGCCGACACAGGGCAGAGTCATCAAGCGAGTCGCCAGATCATCTTCAGCGGCCTGGCATTCCACGTCCTTATCCAGCGACTTGATCTCCTCCTCCACATGCTTGAAGTGTCGATACAGTCTCATCAGATTTTTTTTGTACGGCTCAGAAATTGAACTCGCCTCAAGCAGCTCCGGTAGCGCGTTGATCGACTTGAAGCCCGGGGCCAGGCTCACGCCAACTTCGAGAAGCGCGGCGTGAATCCGATTGACGGTTGCGGTGCGATCCTTGATGAACGAGTCTCGGGTGGAGTTCAGCATGGCTAGCACTTGTTGGGCCTGAGTTTTTACCGGTACAAAACGCATCGCCGGACGAGTCGCGGCTTCGCAGATCGCCTCGGCATCGGCGAAGTCATTTTTGTTGCTTTTCACGTAGGGACGCACGAGATGAGGCGCGATGAGTCTGGCCGTATGCCCTAACTTGGCGGCCTCCTGTGCCATGAAGTGGGCGCCGCCACAGGCTTCCATCACGATGGTGCAGGGCTCGAGATTTGCCAGGTGCTGCATGAGCGTTACCCGATTGAATTTTTTTCGGTACAGCTCGTGACCACGATCATCCTGTGCATGTAGATGAAAGGTGTGTTTTCCCAGATCGATGGCGGCAATAGCTACTTTGCTCATGGCAATGATCTCCGATAAGCCCCCTGTGAAAGCTTAGTGGTCGATCACAGGGGGCGGCGGGGGTAGCCATTTCATTAGGGGAATGTGTTGTCAGTGAAAATGTGTTCCGACAGATAGCTCAGGGCTTGTTGGGAATCCCGTACTTGCGCAAGCGAATGGCAATCGCGCTATGGGAAGTCTGCAACCGCGCCGCCAGCAACCGGCTGGACGGATAGCTGCGATACAGCTGTTCCAGCAGGTTCTTCTCAAAGTCGCCAACCGCCTCTTCCAGGCTGCCGACTTCGCCGTCATTCTGCCGCTCCACTGCCGTGCGGGCGATGTCCAGGTCGTCGATGTCCACCAGCGGATTTTCGCAAATCGCCGCCGCGCGAAAGATCACGTTTTGCAATTGCCGCACGTTGCCCGGCCAGCGGTTGCCGAGCAGGGCGCTGAAGGTGCTCGGCGCCAGACGACACGCTGGTCGCTGGATCTGCGCGCAGGCCTGTTGCATGAAGTGATTGGCCATCAGCAGGATGTCGTGACCGCGCTCGCGCAGCGGTGGCACTTGCAGGTTGAGCACGTTGAGGCGGTAGAACAGGTCTTCGCGAAAACGCCCTTCGGCGACCATTTTCTCCAGGTCGCGGTGGGTCGCGCTGAGCACCCGCACATTGACCCGCACTTCCTTGTCGCCACCGACCCGACGGAAGCAGCCATCGCTCAGGAAACGCAGCAACTTGGCTTGCAGGTACGGCGACATTTCCCCCACTTCATCGAGGAACACCGTGCCTTGGTCGGCCAGTTCCAGCAGGCCGAGCTTGCCGCCCCGTTGCGCGCCGGTGAAGGCGCCGGGGGCGTAGCCGAACAGCTCGCTCTCGGCCAGGCTCTCCGGCAGCGCGGCGCAGTTCAGGGCCAAAAACGGCGCATCGTGCCGTGGGCTGATGGCATGACAGGCACGGGCCACCAATTCCTTGCCGGTGCCGGTTTCACCCTGGATCAGCAGCGGCGCATCGAGGGCCGCCACCCGTTGCGCACGGGCCTTGAGCGCGCGGATCGGTGGCGATTCGCCGAGCAGCGCATCGAAGCCTTCGGCATGGTCATGGTGCAGCGCCGACAGGCGTTCGCCAATGCGGTTCGGTTGATACAGGGTGAGCAGGGCGCCGGCGTCGGTGATCGGCATCGCGTCGAGCAGCAAGGTCTGGCCACCGAGGCTGACCTCGTGCATCGGCAGGCGGAAATGCTGAGCGATCAGGGTGCGCTGCAAATCGGCATCGTCGAACAGCGTGGTCAGCGATTCACCGGCCGGTTCGCGTCCGCACAGGGCGATCAGCGCCGGGTTGGCCAGCAACACGTGACCTCGGTCATCCACCGCCAGCACCGGGTCGGAACTGGCTGCCAGCAAGGCGTCCAGTTGCAGGCGCCGGCGTTGCCCCGGAAGGATGTCGACCATGGTCACCGCTTGCACACCACGCACGTCGAAAAGTGCCTCGCGCAGCTCCTCCAGCACCTCGGCGCCGAGGGTCGGCGCGTCAATGTAGACGTTCGGCGGCACCATCTCCACGGCGTCCAGGTTGAAACTGCGTCCACCGAGCAGGGCCAGCACTTCCTGGGTGATACCGACGCGGTCGATGAAGGTGACGTGGATGCGCATGACGGGCCTGCAAGATTGGCGAACCGAATCAGTATGCC
>NZ_JBGCUL010000727.1:0-2325 GCF_054177685.1 Pseudomonas sp. P5_A2_2 | reverse complement strand
GCTACAACCCGGCCCGCCTGGCGCGCGGATGGTCGCTGGACGACATCGACATCCGCCTGATCATCACTGACCTCTGCGTGCTGGATTTCCAGGGCCCGCAGCGGCAGATGCGCATCCGTTCGCTGCACCCCGGCGTCACGGCGGCGCAAGTCCAGGACAGCACCGGCTTCGAGCTGCACGTGCCGGACGATTGCCCGACCACCGCCGCCCCGACGGTCGAGCAATTGCAGCTGATCCAGCGTCTGGACCCGCACAACCTGCGCTCCCTGCAACTCAAAGACAACCCGCCAGGCCAACGCTGAGCAGCGCGTTGCGGAGACAAGTGATGGCTGAAGATAACGATAACAATCAGGCCGAGGTGGTGCTCTACGAAGTGCGCGGCGCGGTGGCCCTGGTCACCATGAACCGCCCCGAGTTCCACAACGCGCAGAACTCGCAGATGACCTATGCGCTGGACGCGGCGTTTCGCCGGGCCTGCGATGACGATGAAGTGAAGGTCATTGTGCTGCGTGGCGCCGGCAAGCATTTCTCCGCCGGGCATGACATCGGCACCCCGGGCCGCGACGTCGACAAGACCTTCGACCGCGCCAGCCTGTGGTACGACCATGTGAACAAACCGGGCGGCGAGTTTCTCTATGCCCGGGAGCAGGAAGTCTATCTGGGCATGTGCCGCCGTTGGCGCGAAATGCCCAAGCCGACCATCGCCATGGTCCAGGGCGCGTGCATTGCCGGTGGGCTGATGCTGGCTTGGGTCTGCGACCTGATCGTCGCCAGCGAGGATGCGTATTTCGCCGATCCGGTGGTGCGCATGGGCATTCCAGGGGTCGAGTATTTCGCCCACGTGCATGAACTCAATCCGCGCATCGCCAAGGAGTTCCTGTTCCTCGGCGAGCGCATGCCGGCGCCACGGGCCTATCAGATGGGCATGCTCAATCGGGTGGTGGCTCGCGACGAGCTGGAGCAGCAGACCCTCGACATCGCCGGGCGCATCGCGCAGATGCCGCGCCTGGGCCTGCAACTGAGCAAGCAAGCGGTGAACAATGCCGAAGACCTGATGGGCAAGCGCGCAACCATGGACATGGTGTTCGGCCTGCATCACTTCGCCCATGCCCACAATGAACTGGTGTCCGGCGACCGCCTCGGCGGCTACGACGCCAAGGCCATGGCCAGTTCCCAGCGCAAAACGGGCGAGGCGTGAACATGGCGATCTCGTTGAATACCCGTTTAACACAACTGCTCGGTTGCCGTTACCCGATCATCCAGACCGCCATGGGCTGGGTCGCCGACCCGAAACTGGTGGCGGCCACGGGCAATGCCGGTGGTTTCGGTTTTCTCGCCGGGGCGACCATCGAACCGCAGCAAATGGAAGCGGCGATTATCGAAACCCGGCGCCTGACCGATCAGCCGTTCGGGGTGAATTTCCATATGTACCAGGCCAATGCCGGCGAGATCGTCGAGCTGGTGTTGCGCCACAAAGTCCGGGCGGTCAGCTACAGCCGTTCGCCGGGCAAGCAAATGATCAGCCGCCTGAAGGATGCCGGCGTGGTGTGCATTCCCACGGTGGGCGCGCTCAAGCATGCGCAGAAAGCCGTGGAAATGGGCGCCGATGCGGTGACCGTGCAGGGCGGCGAGGGCGGGGGACACACCGGTTCCGTTCCTACTTCGATGCTGCTTGATCAGGTGGTCAACGCGGTGTCGGTGCCCGTGGTGGCGGCCGGCGGATTCAAGGACGGCAAGGGTCTGGTGTCGGCTTTGGCCTACGGTGCCGAAGGCATCGCCATGGGCACGCGTTTCCTGATGTGTGCCGACAGCCCGGTGCCCCAGGCGACCCTGGCCCGTTACCTGGCGGTCAAGGACCCGGCGGCGATCATCATCAGCCGCGCCATCGACGGCATGCCGCAACGGATGATCCGCAACGAATTGCTCAACCAGCTGGAAAGCAGCGGCGGTCTCAAGCGCCTGTTGCTGGCGTTGCAGAGTGGCCTGGCGTACCGCCGCCACACCGGCATGAGCCTGACGCAACTGCTGACCAGCGCGCTGAAGATGCGCGGCAGCGGTGAGCTGACCGCCGCGCAAAGCATCATGGCCGCCAACGCGCCGATGGTGATCCAGAAAGCCATGGTCGACGGGCAACCGGCGGCGGGCGTCTTGCCCGCCGGGCAGATCGCCGCATCCATCGACAGCTTGCCCAGCTGCGCCCAATTGATTGAACAGATCGTCCGCGACGCCGAAGCGCGCCTGGGCGAACTGTGCCGCCGTGTGTCGTAAGGGGCCATGCATTGTGAAGGAAGGAAACCATGAAACCATTTAGCGTCAGCATCGAAC
>NZ_JBGCUL010000726.1:0-2327 GCF_054177685.1 Pseudomonas sp. P5_A2_2 | reverse complement strand
CCTCATGGCCAAGAAGATTACCGCTTACATCAAGCTGCAAGTGAAAGCCGCTCAGGCTAACCCAAGCCCACCTGTTGGTCCTGCTCTGGGTCAGCACGGCGTGAACATCATGGAATTCTGCAAGGCTTTCAACGCCCGTACTCAGGGTCTTGAGCCAGGTCTGCCGACTCCAGTGATCATCACTGTCTACAGCGACCGTAGCTTCACTTTCGAAACCAAATCCACCCCTGCTTCGGTTCTGCTGAAGAAGGCGGCCGGTCTGACCAGCGGTTCCGCTCGTCCGAACACCGTTAAGGTTGGCACCGTGACTCGTGCTCAGCTGGAAGAAATCGCGAAAACCAAAAACGCGGATCTGACTGCAGCTGATATGGAAGCAGCCGTGCGTACTATCGCCGGTTCTGCTCGTAGCATGGGC
The DNA here is from genome assembly GCF_054177685.1 of Pseudomonas sp. P5_A2_2. Taxonomy (NCBI): domain Bacteria; kingdom Pseudomonadati; phylum Pseudomonadota; class Gammaproteobacteria; order Pseudomonadales; family Pseudomonadaceae; genus Pseudomonas; species Pseudomonas sp. P5_A2_2. The sequence continues at coordinate 1,912 of NZ_JBGCUL010000726.1, read as the reverse complement.
CTTAACGTGGAGGGTGTGTAATGGCTAAGCTGACCAAGCGTCAAAAGGCTATCGCCGGCAAAATCGAAGCAGGCAAGGCCTACAACTTTGTAGACGCTGCTGCCCTGCTGGCCGAGCTGTCGACTGTCAAGTTCAGCGAGTCGTTCGACGTAGCTGTAAACCTGGGTGTTGACCCACGTAAATCCGACCAGGTCGTTCGTAGCGCTACTGTGCTGCCACACGGCACTGGCAAGACCGTTCGCGTTGCTGTGTTCACCCAGGGTCCAGCTGCTGAAGCCGCTCTGGCTGCCGGCGCTGACCGCGTAGGCATGGACGACCTGGCTGCCGAAATGAAAGGCGGCGACCTGAACTATGACGTAGTGATCGCATCCCCGGATGCAATGCGCGTTGTAGGTCAGTTGGGTCAGATCCTCGGTCCACGTGGCCTGATGCCTAACCCTAAAGTCGGCACCGTAACTCCAGACGTAGCTACCGCGGTTAAAAACGCCAAGGCTGGTCAGGTTCGTTATCGCACCGACAAAAACGGCATCATCCACACTTCCGTTGGCAAGATCGGCTTCGACGCCGTCAAGCTGAAGGAAAACGTTGAGGCCCTGATCGCTGATCTGAAGCGTATCAAGCCAGCTTCCTCGAAAGGCATTTACGTCAAGCGCGTTACCCTGAGCACCACTATGGGCCCAGGTCTGGTCATCGACCAAAGCTCGCTCGACGCGTAAGACACAGATTGGCGCAAGTAATTGCGCCAATTGAAAAATTGGGGTCCCTGCCTGGCGGGGGCTATCCAAGACCGTAGGCGACGCAAGTCTTAAACCACAAGCCTACGCAGATGGTGCTCCCGGTTCCTTACCGAATCAGACACCAAAACGACATCCGGTTTCGACCAGATGAAACGGTAACAAGCAGGAGTTAAACCCGTGGCAATTAAACTCGAAGACAAGAAGGCCATCGTCGCTGAAGTCAACGAGGCTGCCAAAGTCGCTCTGTCCGCTGTCGTGGCTGATGCCCGTGGCGTAACAGTAGGCGCGATGACCGGACTCCGTAAAGAGGCTCGTGAAGCTGGCGTTTACGTACGTGTTGTACGTAACACCCTGCTCAAGCGCGCTGTTGCTGACACTGAATTCAGTGTCCTCAACGACGTGTTCACTGGCCCTACCCTGATTGCGTTCTCCAAGGAACATCCAGGCGCTGCTGCCCGGATCTTCAAGGAATTCGCAAAGGGTCAGGACAAGTTCGAGATCAAGGCAGCTGCGTTCGAGGGCAAGTTCCTCGCAGCTAACCAAATCGACGTACTGGCAACTCTGCCGACCCGTGACGAAGCAATTTCTCAGCTGATGAGCGTGATTCAAGGCGCTACCAGCAAATTGGCTCGTACTCTGGCGGYAATTCGCGACCAGAAAGAAGCTGCTGCAGCCTAAGGCTCGTCAACTTCTCGCGTTTTTTGTTTTTTTCGATGGTCGCGTAGGCCGTCCCCAATATCAGGAATTAGATTCATGTCTATCTCTCAGAACGATATCCTTGAAGCAGTTGGCAACATGTCCGTAATGGAAGTTGTTGAGCTGATCAAAGCTTTCGAAGAAAAATTCGGCGTTACCGCTGCTGCTGCATCGGCAGGTCCTGCCGCTGCTGCCGCTGTTGTTGAAGAGCAAACCGAATTCAACGTCATGCTGACCGAAGCTGGCGAGAAGAAAGTTAACGTGATCAAGGCTGTACGTGAACTGACCGGTCTGGGCCTGAAAGAAGCCAAGGCTGTAGTTGACGGCGCACCTGCCATGGTTCTGGAAGCTGTTGCCAAAGAAGCAGCTGACAAAGCCAAAGCAGTTCTGGAAGAAGCAGGCGCTAAAGTCGAGCTGAAGTAAGCATCGACTTTGCTCCTCCAGCCCGAGCGTTAAGCGACAGGCTGATGGCTGGTGGC
>NZ_JBGCUL010000725.1:0-2333 GCF_054177685.1 Pseudomonas sp. P5_A2_2 | reverse complement strand
TTAGAGAACTGCTTTCGGGTAGGAACCCAGCACTTTGAGTGCCACCGCTTCGTGACTGATCTTTTCCAGCACACTTTTGACCAGCGGGTCGCGGTGGTGGCCGACGAAGTCGATGAAGAACACGTAGGTCCACTTGCCACTGCGCGACGGACGAGTCTCGATTCGCGTCAGGTCGATGCCATTGTCGTGGAACGGCACCAGCAACTCGTGCAACGCACCCGGTTTGTTGCTCATGGAAACGATGATCGATGTCTTGTCGTCGCCAGTCGGCGGCACTTCCTGATTACCGATCATCAGGAAGCGCGTGGAGTTATCCGGGCGATCCTCGATCTTCTCGGCCAAATGGGTCAGCCCGTACAGGCCGGCCGCCATGTCGCCGGCAATCGCCGCCGAGTTCCACTCTCCCTTGACCCGCTTGGCCGCTTCAGCGTTGCTGGACACCGCCACACGCTCGACATTCGGGTAGTGGGCGTCCAGCCACTTGCGGCACTGGGCCAGGGACTGGGCGTGGGAGTAGATCCGGCTGATGCTGTCGGTCTTGGTGTTTTCACCGACCAACAGGTGATGGTGGATACGCAGTTCGACTTCGCCGCAGATCACCATGTCGTGCTCAAGGAAGCTGTCGAGGGTGTGATTGACCGCGCCTTCGGTGGAGTTTTCCACCGGCACCACGCCAAAATTCACCGCACCGGCCGCCACTTCACGGAACACTTCGTCGATCGCCGCCATCGGCTTGCTGATCACGGCGTGACCGAAATGCTTCATGGCCGCCGCCTGGGTGAAGGTACCTTCAGGGCCCAGATAAGCCACTTTCAGCGGCTGTTCGAGTGCCAGGCACGAAGACATGATTTCGCGGAACAACCGCGCCATCTCTTCGTTGCCCAGCGGCCCCTGGTTACGCTCCATGACACGCTTGAGCACCTGAGCTTCGCGCTCAGGACGATAGAACACCGGCACTTCGCCTTCGGCCAGCGAGGCCATCTTTACTCGCGCGACTTCCTGGGCGCAGCGCGCACGCTCACTGATCAGCTCCAGGACCTTTTCGTCCAGTGCATCAATGCGCAGGCGCAGTGCCTTGAGTTCTTGCTCAGACATTAGCCGTGTTCCTTCTCGAACTCTGCCATGTACGAAATCAGCGCATTGACGGCGTTGATGTCGACGGCGTTATAGATGGAGGCGCGCATGCCACCCACGGAACGGTGCCCCTTGAGGTTCAACAGGCCACGCTCATCGGCACCAGCCAGGAACGGCTTGTCCAGACGATCGTCCGCCAGGCGGAACGGCACGTTCATCCACGAGCGGTCCGACTTGTTGATCGGGTTGCTGTACAGGCCGCTGGCATCGATGAAGCTGTACAGCGTGCGCTGCTTGACTTCGTTGAGCTTGCCGATGGCCTCGACGCCGCCCTGCTCTTTCAGCCACTCGAACACCAGGCCGGACAGGTACCAGGCCAGGGTCGGCGGGGTGTTGTACATCGAACCGTTATCGGCCGCGACCTTGTAGTTGAGCATAGTCGGGCACAGGGAACGGGCGTGGCCCAGCAGGTCTTCGCGAACGATGTTCACCACGATGCCGCTCGGACCGATGTTTTTCTGGGCGCCAGCGTAGATCATGCCGAAACGCGAAACATCCACCGGACGCGACAGGATGTCCGAGGACATGTCGGCGACCAGCGGTACATCACCGGTTTCCGGAATCCATTGGAATTCCAGGCCGCCGATGGTTTCGTTCGGCGCGTAGTGGACGTAGGCCGCGTCTTTCGACAGCTTCCATTCGTTCTGGCCGGGAATGGCGAAATAGTCGTAAGGCTTGGCGGTGCCGGCAACGTTGACGTGGCCGTAGCGCGAAGCTTCTTCGATGGCTTTCTGCGACCAGATACCGGTGTCGATATAGTCGGCCGAGCCGTTTTCCGGCAACAGGTTCAGAGGAATCTGAGCAAATTGCTGGCTGGCGCCACCTTGCAGAAACAGCACTTTATAGTTCGAGGGGATATTCAGCAGATCACGCAGATCCTGCTCGGCCTTGGTGGCAATGGACACGAACTCATCGCTGCGATGGCTCATTTCCATGACCGACAGGCCCTTGCCGTGCCAGTCGAGGAGTTCACCCTGGGCGCGCTGCAGGACAGCTTCGGGAAGCGCCGCAGGACCGGCACAGAAGTTATAGGCTCTCTTGCTCACATCCAATCTCGCTCTGATTTGGTGGTATCACGCAGTAAATCGCATTATCAGCCGACACCGGGTCCCTGCTGAAACAGAGATTTGTGGGAGCGAGCCTGCTCGCGATTGCATCACCGCGATACTTCAGACGTAACGCGGCGCATGCATCGCGAG
>NZ_JBGCUL010000724.1:0-2336 GCF_054177685.1 Pseudomonas sp. P5_A2_2 | reverse complement strand
CGTCAGCGATGGGCGCTTCGTCATAGACCACTGTGCGTCAGTCTTCGTGATACAAGCCCCAGATTTGATTTCACACAAGAAGGGTTTTCGGCATTATGACGTTTAAACTTGTGGAAATACTCACTTTCAAGGAGGCATGTTTGCGCAACGCCAAATCGCCAGAAGAGGAGCCAGAAAGTGGCGCCAAACGCGGACGTCTACCACCGCTTTCAATGGTGCGCGCCTTTGAGGCAGTGAGCCGGCTCGGCTCGATGCGCAAGGCTGCGGATGATCTCAATGTCGGTCATACGGTCGTTTCCCGACATGTGCGAAATCTTGAATCCTGGCTTGGCACGCGACTTGTGGATGCTGGACCACGAGGCATTCGGCTGACTACGGAAGGCAGGCTTTTTGCCGAGACTGTGGGAATGGCTTTCGACATGATCGCCAAATCGACGGCGGAATTGCGTCCGGCGGTAAGCCGCTCGGTTTTACGAATCTGGTGTGTCCCTGGTCTCGCAACGCGCTGGCTGGCGCCGCGTTTCAACCAGCTCCAACTTGCGCTGCCCGGCATCGATTTCGTCATGCGCGCCACCGATCTAGAGCCCGATTTCACGCATTACGACGCCGATGTCGATATCCGCTATTTGGAGGCGCCGAAGGGGAATGCTCGCTGGATTTTGCTGGAAAGGCCACGGATTTTCCCGGTCGCTAGCCCGGACTGGATCAGCAAGAACGCACCCATCCGCACTCTTGACGATCTCGTGAATCAGCCGTTGATACATGAGGAAAGCCGCGATCAATGGCGACAATGGTTCCATCAGGCTGGCTATGGGCATGAAGTAGTGTTGAACGGGCCGCGGCTCTGGTCAGCCAATCTTACGGTCGACGCGGCCGTAACAGGGCAGGGAATCGCACTCGCGACACGCCTGATTGCCGCTGATGATCTCCGCACCGGGCGGCTCGTCGAGTTGCTTGGAACCGATGTTCGGCTCGGAGGATATTATTTAGTTGGACCGCGTGAGCGTTGGAATGAAGTGACATTGGCGCGCTTCCGCGCTTGGATGCAGCAGTCTATCGCGGAGACGACGGGTGGCCAATCAGCTGGTGTGATAAATCAACCCGGCTCCGCTGAAGAATAATTTCGCCGTCAGGTGGAAGTTCAGTTTAATACCTGAGTAGATGCAGTTCGGATAGCCTTAAACTTGTCTTGCGCTGAACACATGCGCGCAAGTTCCTCCTGCCATTGACGCTGGCTCGTCAAAGTTTCGTCCATTCACAAAAGTATCTCCCAGTTATTGTCGCAATCGCGCTCATTCACCAACATGCTATGCACGCGCCCATCACAAACGGACCCGTTGCGAATGACTGGCGAATGACCTTCGACAATCGGCTTGGGGGGGCGCTGTCCGCTAGTTTCGCTGTTTGTGGCAAAGACTTGCCGTTTATGGTGATTTGCTCTGGATAACGATCCGTTCGGAATGTACGAAGGTCATGGGGGAGGAATGCCTCCGTACTAGCTATGGAGTGGTGACATGAAGTCACCACTGAGGAAGTAATAAAGTGCCTGTCTGAGCAGGAGAAACTGTATCAAACTCAGCTCTCAAATGAGTGGGCGCGGGCTGAATGTCAAAAACAGCGAAGGGGAAAACCACGTTAGAGCACAGCGATTCTCATGCCATAACCGCGTTATAACCAAGTGCCGCAAGCTAGTCTGGAACGACTGTGTTTCGGACTAATTTCCCAGCCAAAACTTAAATCCAGACCCCCGCCAAGTTGCTATTAAGGTGAGCGGGGTCGTCACTTTCTTTCTTGGAGACACCCATGTCCAATACCACTGACACACTGTACGCGAGGGATATAGCCCATCACCTTCATAGCTATACCGATGCGCGGATGCACGAAGGTGTCGGTCCGTTGGCAATTGAGCGCGGGGATGGGGTTTTCGTCTATGACACCGAGGGGCGTCGCTATATCGAAGCCATGTCGGGCCTGTGGAGTGCGGCACTTGGCTTCAGCGAGGTGCGACTGGTCGAGGCGGCCATGACGCAGATGCGTAAGCTACCTTTCTACCACACCTTTACTCACAAAACGCATCAGCCTGCCGTGGATCTCGCGGAGAAGCTCATCTCGCTGGCGCCGGTGCCGATGAGCAAGGTTTTCTTTACCAACTCCGGTTCTGAGGCCAACGACACGGTGGTGAAAATGGTTCGTTACTACAATAACGCCCGTGGCCTGCCGCTGAAGAAAAAGGTGATATCCCGCATCGGAGCCTACCATGGCGTGACCGTCGCTGCGGCGAGCCTAACTGGCTTGCCGAACAATCATCGTGCTTTCGACCTGCCTATGATGGACAT
>NZ_JBGCUL010000723.1:0-2341 GCF_054177685.1 Pseudomonas sp. P5_A2_2 | reverse complement strand
GCCTATGTCCATGTGTTGGCCGACGCTTTGACGTCGGTGCTGGCGATTGCCGCATTGCTGGCCGGGCGGTATCTGGGGTGGGTGTGGCTGGACCCGGTGATGGGCATCGTGGGCGCCATCGTGATCGCGAAATGGGCCATTGGATTGATGCGTGACAGCGCTGCGGTGTTGCTCGATGTCACAGATGAGCACGTTGCCGATGAAATTCGTGAACTGCTGGAGTCATCGGACGATGTGCGTATCAGCGATCTGCATGTCTGGCAGGTCGGTCCCCAGGCGCGGGCCGCGATTGTCAGCGTTGTTGTCGCGGCCAATGTCAGTGCCGACACCATTCGCGAACGCCTGGCGCCGGTCCATGAACTGTCTCACCTGACCGTCGAATACCGCACTGTTTGAGCGGTTTGCGGTCAGTCACGGAACAGCGCAATCCGTCCATTCACGGACGGGCGGTAATGCCAGGTCAGGCGATCCAGTGCCGGCTTCATCGCAAGAATTTGCCGGACGGTAGCGCCAGCAATGCATAACGCCAGGCGTTGCCCCGGACATTGATGGCGCCCCGCACCAAAGGTGAAGCTGCGCCGGTTCGGGCGGTCGAGCAGGAATGCATCGGGGTTGTCGTTGAGCTGCGGGTCGCGATTGGCCGAGGCCAGCAGCACCAGGATCACGTCTCCGGTATTCAGCCTCACCCCGTCAATCTCGCAGGGGGCGGCGACGAAGCGACGGGTGTTCTGTACCGGCGGGTCGAAGCGCTGCACTTCGGCCAGCAGGTCTTCGACAGGGGTTGATTCGCTGCACAACGACGGGTGTTGAATCAATGCCAGCACGGCGTTACCGATCAACCCGGCAGTGGCTTCGAAGGTCTGGGAGAACAGGCCGATCAGGTTGGCGATCAGTGTTTGCGGTGTGCCTGACGCGAAGCGCTGGCGGATACCGCCAAGCAGAGGGCTATGGTTGTCCGGGTCGGCCAAAAGCTCGACACAGTAGCCGCTCAACTGTTCAGCGGCGGCATGAGCCGCAGCCAGTTGCACCGGACGACTCAGGGGCGACAGGCAGGCGACGAAATCCGCCGTCAGTTCGCTGATGACACGGCCCTGAGCCGGGGTGAATCCCAACAACGCCGCCACCACGCACACCGGCCCACGGAACATGGCGTTGTACAGGCCGGCGGCATCCGCGGTCATCAATCGGGCGCTGACCAGGGCCTCGACTTCCCGCGTATCGATCAACTCCAGCCCCGGCTCAATCGCCGACCGTGGGCAACGCTGGCGTTCGCCCTCATTCATGCGCATCAATTGGCCGAACACCTGGCCGGCCATGCCGTCGGCGATCGCCTTGGGGATTGGCTCCTGCTCGGGGCGAACGTGGCAATCGGGATGCGCCAGCACGGCGGCCACCGCTTGGGCGCTGCTGGCCACCCACATGTTCAGCCCCGGATGAAAAACCAGCCCGCCTTCGCCACGCAGTTGTGCGTAGTAGGGATAAGGATCGGTATGGGTCGCAGCGATGATCGGGTCCATGGGTCACAGCCTTTTGTTGTCGGAAAGTGTTGCTACTATCTCCAGTCCGAAAGGGCATTGATTCGTCCGGGAGCGAAATATGAGCGCAGAACGACACGACATTGGCGTCTCGCAGGTGGCGGCAGCCATCGCCGAGCCGGCGCGGACGAAAATCCTCTGTTCGCTGATGGACGGCCACGCCCGCACCAGCACCGAACTGGCGGCGGTGGCCGAAGTCAGCGCGTCGACCGCCAGTGCCCACCTGGCCAAACTCAAGGAGCTGGCGCTGGTGCGGCTGCACGTTCAGGGACGTCACCGCTATTACAGCCTGGCGGACAAACGCGTGGCCCAGGCCCTGGAGGCGCTGATGGTCATCGGTCAGAACGCGGCACCGACTTTTCAGTCACGCACTCCTGACCGCCTGCAATTTGCCCGCACCTGCTACGACCACATGGCGGGCACCCTGGCCGTGCTGATGCATGACCGGATGCTCGAAGCGGGCTGGCTTGAGGAAACCGACGAACAGGCCTATCGCTTGAGTGGCAGTGGTACGGCAATGTTTCAAGGGCTCGGGATCGAGGTGCAGGACTTGAGCACCTTGCGCCGCCGTTTTGCCTGCCCGTGCCTGGACTGGAGCATGCGCCGGCCGCATCTGGGCGGGTCGCTGGGGGCGGCGTTGCTGCAAACGGCGCTCAAGCGCAAGTGGGTGACCCAGGATCTGGACAGTCGGGCGTTGGCGTTGACGGCGTTGGGGCGCAAGGAAGTAGCGGGGCGGTTTGGGGTTGAGTTGCCGTTGGATATTGAGGAAAAGAGCAAAAGATCGCAGCCTGCGATCTTTTTACGCC
>NZ_JBGCUL010000722.1:0-2347 GCF_054177685.1 Pseudomonas sp. P5_A2_2 | reverse complement strand
GAAGTATCCGTTGCAACCACGCGCGACCCGGAAAGCTTTACCTCCGCTGCGGCCGCGATCGGCCCCGGGATCATTCCTAAAACACTGGCGCAAGCCCTCAAGGCGGACATCGTCTTTTTGGCTGTCCGTTTCGAGTCGCACCCGGATGTCGCGAAGGCGCTGCCGACCTGGAAGGGAAAGACCATCATCGATATGACCAATGCCTACGGCGTGTCCCCTGAGGAACTGGGAGGAGAGCCTTCTTCCAGGGTCGTCGCGCAGGCCTTCACGGATGGACGACTGGTCAAGGGCTTCAACCATTTGGGCGCCGCCGTCCTTGGCCAGGATCCGGCCGTACAGGGTGGCAGGAGAGTCGTGTTTCTGGCGAGCGACGATGACAGCGCCGCAGCGGAAGTGGGTGCACTTGCGGAAAATCTCGGTTTCGCGCCGATCAAGCTGGGCGGGCTTTCGGAAGGTGGACTGCTTGTGCAGGCGCGCGGAAATAGCTGGGGTCAGCTGATCTTTAAGGACTTGGTCAAGTTCGATTGATGGATCGTGATCGTCAATTTTGATGYGATCTCCCTCGTGGAAAAGGGCAGCCACAGTCTGATTGAAGTGAGGGCGGTGCCGGCTTCAGGTCCTCGCTGACAGGCCCACAACTTATACGATTGGATAAGTGCCAATTGCGCCCTGACAGGGCGCGTTGGCCGCCTTGTTCATCCCCCGCTCTCAGGAAAGATGCACCCGCCATTTCGGACCAGCGCCTTCACTTCCTCGCTCACCTGCATCGGGTTTTGAGTTAATCGAGCAACAAACTCCTCGCGGCGCCGCACGTACGACTTCGAATCATGCTTCGCGCTCCAGAGCACAATGTTGATCACAATTGGAATGAGGTCCAGGCCCTTCTCGGTCAACGTGTAAAAGTCCTTGCGTCTGTCGTCGGGGTTGGGTGCCTTCGAGAGAACGCCTTGCTCCTCCAGAAAGGCAAGTCGGGAAGCAAGGACATTGGTCGCGATTCCCTCTTCCGATTTCAGGAAATCCCCATACGTCTTCTTTCCAACAAAAACGATGTCGCGAATGATCAAGAGCGACCACCGGTCGCCGAAAATCTCCACGCCGTAGTTCACCGCGCAATGGGACCGAAGGTCTTCTTTAAGAGTTTTTTTCATGGCTAGATCTTAGCATCACTTGCATGTCGCAAGTAAAATTCAGTGGGTTGCTTGCTTTTTGCAAGTGAAAAGACCAGCATTGATCCTACGTTGAGTGAGTTCACCGGATCGCACCAGCACGTCTCGTATCACATTGCTTAGAAGGGCCAATAACATGCTCGTTTTCGTTACTGGCGGCACCGGCCACGTCGGTTCGTACGTCATCCCCGACCTCATCGCAGCCGGCCACGAGGTCGTCGCTCTGGCAAGGTCAGACGCGTCCGCGGCAGCGGTGTATGCACTCGGCGCCGAGGTGCGTCGTGGAGATCTTGCCGACCTCGAAGGGCTCAAGGCTGCGGCGGTCGAGTCCGACGGCGTCATCCACCTCGGATACAGGGCCGAACTGCTTCCGTCCGGCGGGATCGCCGCCTTAGTCGAATCGGAACTCGCGACTATCCTCGCGTTCGGCGAGGCGCTGGCGGGCACGGATAAGCCACTGGTCGTTGCAGGCAGTATCGGCACGCCCATGAACGTGGGCAGAGCGGCGCCTATCGGCGCACCGGTCAGTCTGGGCCGCCCGGCGACCGAGGATGATCCCGCTCTACCTGGCGGCCCGATCGATTCAGGCACTCTGTTGGCACGCAATATCGTGGAAACCGCCGTCGTGGGCCTCGCCGAGCGACGTGTTAGATCGTCGGTCGTGCGGATTCCCACTCTCTTACACAGTGCGACCGGTCGCCTGCAGCTGATCATGCTCGCGAAAACAAAGGGTTTCGCCGGCTATCCGGGAGACGGCAAGAACCGGTGGCCCGCCGTGCACGTCCGCGATCTTGCCTCGCTGTTCCGCCTGGCGCTCGAGAAGGGGGCCGCAGGCAAAACCTGGCACGGGATCGGCGACGAGGGAATCCCGTTCCGCGAGATCGCCGAGGCTATAGCCGCTCGCCTGGGAATACCCGCCGTGAGCATCCCCGCGGACGAACTGATGCTGCCGGGCTACTTTGGGTTCCTGGCGGCAGTGGCCACGCTAGACCTCCCCGCGTCGAACGCCATCACCCGCCAGGCTCTTGGCTGGGACCCCGTTCAGCCCGGTCTGATCGAGGACCTGGACAACGGCCATTACTTTCCGCCGACTGACTTGAGCTGACGACGGGGCACTGGATCGCAAATGCGTCCGGCACAGTCCCCTTAGCACCTTTTCCCGCACCCTATCACCCACGAGG
>NZ_JBGCUL010000721.1:0-2348 GCF_054177685.1 Pseudomonas sp. P5_A2_2 | reverse complement strand
CAACCGGCCTGACGACAACCCTGGGCTCTCACACGGCTGCAAGGCCGTTCCCCTAATTAGGGTCGTTGGGCATCGATTCTCATCGAGGCGCGGGGGCCACAACCCCAACTCAGACGCCGGATAGATGAAAGCAAGCCAAACACGACATCAACAACAGTATTGCAGAAAAGGGGGTAACCATAGATGTGGGAGCGAGCTTGCTCGCGATGGCGGTGTATCAGTCAGCACTGGATTGGCTGACACTCCGCTATCGCGAGCAGGCTCGCTCCCACAGTTGCTTTGTGTACGACTTGAACCCATTGACCTCTCGGCGCATCTTAATCTTTGTCGCAATACAAGAATAAGGAACCGTCATGTTCGATATCAGCACGTTCCCCAAAGCCGATGCCGTCCGCCGGGCTGCACAATTGAGTCAAGACGACTATCAGCGCCTGTACCGCGAATCCGTTGAACACCCCAGTACGTTCTGGGCCGAACAGGCCACCCGCTTCCTCGACTGGAGCGCACCGTGGCAGACCGTCCAACGCTACGACCTGAAGACCGGTGAGGCCAGCTGGTTTGCCGGTGCAAAGCTGAACGTCAGCTACAACTGCATCGACCGGCACTTGGAAAAACGCGGCGATCAGGTCGCCATCATCTGGGAAGGCGACGACTCTGCCGACTCCACCTCCATTACCTACAAAAAACTGTATGAAAACGTCTGCCGCCTGGCCAACGTGCTGAAAAGCCGTGGCGTGAAAAAAGGCGACCGCGTGTGCATCTACATGCCGATGATTCCCGAGGCGGCCTACGCCATGCTGGCCTGTACCCGCATCGGCGCGGTGCACTCGGTGGTGTTCGGCGGCTTCTCCCCGGAATCGTTGCGTGACCGCATTCTCGACGCCGACTGCCGCACCGTGATTACCGCGGACGAAGGCGTGCGCGGCGGCAAAGTCGTGCCCCTCAAGCAGAACGTCGACAAGGCGCTGCAAAGCTGCCCGGACGTGAGCAGCGTTCTGGTGGTCGAGCGCACTAACGGGCAGGTGAACTGGGTCGATGGACGGGACATCAAGTATCAGCAGGCCCTGCGCGATGCCAGCGCCGATTGCCTGCCCGAGCCGATGGACGCCGAGGACCCGTTGTTCATCCTCTACACCTCCGGCAGCACCGGCAAACCCAAAGGCGTGCTGCACACCACCGGCGGCTACCTGTTGCAAGCCACGATGACCTTCAAGTACGTGCTGGACTACCGCGACGGCGAAGTCTTCTGGTGCACCGCCGACATCGGCTGGGTCACAGGCCACAGCTACATTGTGTACGGCCCGCTGGCCAACGGCGCGACCTCACTGATCTTCGAAGGCGTGCCGAGCTACCCGAGTACCTCGCGCTTCTGGCAGGTGATCGACAAGCACAAGGTGAACATTTTCTACACCGCCCCGACGGCGCTGCGTGCGCTGATGCGCGAAGGCCCCGAACCGTTGAAGCAAACATCCCGCGCCAGCGTCAGGCTGCTCGGTACGGTCGGCGAGCCGATCAATCCGGAAGCATGGGAGTGGTACTTCCACGAGGTAGGCGAAGAGCGCTGCCCGATCGTCGATACCTGGTGGCAGACCGAAACCGGCGGCATCATGCTCAGCCCGCTGGTCAGTGCACAGTGGATCAAACCCGGCTGCGCGACACAACCGATGTTCGGCGTGCAGCCGGTATTGCTCGACGAGCAGGGCAAGGAAATCAAAGGCGCCGGCAGCGGCGTACTCGCCTTGAAGTCCAGCTGGYCGGCGCAGATCCGCAGCGTCTACCGCGACCCGCAACGCATGGTCGACACCTATTTCAAACCTTACCCCGGCTACTACTTCACCGGTGACGGCGCAAGACGCGATGAAGATGGTGATTACTGGATCACCGGGCGCATCGACGATGTGATCAACGTGTCCGGCCACCGCATCGGCACCGCCGAAGTGGAAAGCGCCCTGGTGCTGCACGAGAGCATCGCCGAAGCCGCTGCAGTCGGTTACCCCCACGACATCAAGGGCCAGGGCATCTATGTCTTCGTCACGCCCATGAATGGCGTCGAAACCAACGATGAACTGAAGAAAGAATTGCTGGCCCTCGTCAGCCAGGAAATCGGCAGTTTCGCCAAACCGGACTTGATCCAGTGGGCGCCGGCCTTGCCGAAAACCCGCTCAGGCAAGATCATGCGGCGCATTCTACGCAAGATCGCCTGCAATGAACTCGACAGCCTGGGCGACACTTCGACCCTGGCTGACCCGAGCGTTGTTCAGGGCTTGATCGACAAACGCCTGAATCAATAACGTGCCTTTGTAGGAGCGAGCTTGCTCGCGATGAACTCAAGCACGCCGCGTACATTC
>NZ_JBGCUL010000720.1:0-2350 GCF_054177685.1 Pseudomonas sp. P5_A2_2 | reverse complement strand
CGCTACAAGCGCGTGGTGTTCAACGAAATTACCAAGAAGGCGATCCAGGAAGCCTTCTCGAAACCAGGCGAGCTGGACATCGATCGTGTCAACGCCCAGCAGGCGCGTCGATTCCTCGACCGTGTCGTGGGTTACATGGTTTCGCCACTGCTGTGGGCCAAGATCGCTCGTGGCTTGTCTGCCGGTCGCGTGCAATCGGTTGCCGTGAAGCTGGTCGTCGAGCGCGAACGTGAAATCCGCGCGTTCATCCCGGAAGAGTACTGGGAAGTCCATGCCGACCTCGGCACCGCCAAAGGCGCGACCGTGCGTTTCGATGTGGCCCGCGAGAAAGGCGAAGCCTTCAAACCGCTCAACGAAACCCAGGCCATGGCCGCGCTGGAGAAGCTCAAGTCTTCCAGCTACAGCATCGTCAAGCGCGAAGACAAACCGACCAGCAGCAAGCCGTCGGCGCCGTTCATCACTTCCACCCTGCAGCAGGCCGCAAGCAATCGCCTGGGCTTTGGTGTGAAGAAAACCATGATGATGGCCCAGCGTTTGTACGAAGCCGGCTACATCACCTACATGCGTACCGACTCCACCAACCTTTCGGTTGATGCCGTGGCGATGGCGCGTACCTATATTGAAGGCGAGTTCGGCAAGAAGTACCTGCCGGAAACCCCGAACGTCTACAGCAGCAAGGAAGGCGCACAAGAGGCTCACGAAGCGATTCGTCCGTCCGACGCCAATACCGAGCCAAGCAAGCTGTCGGGCATGGAGCGTGACGCTGAACGCCTCTACGAGCTGATCTGGCGCCAGTTCCTCGCTTGCCAGATGCTGCCGGCGCAATACCTGTCGACTACCGTCACCGTGGGTGCCGGCGACTTCGAGCTGCGCGCCAAGGGCCGCATCCTGAAGTTCGACGGTTACACCCGTGTCATGCCGCAAATCGCCAAGCCGGGCGACGACGATGTATTGCCGGACATGGCCCAGGGCGACGCGATGAAGCTGATCAAGCTTGATCCGACCCAGCACTTCACCAAGCCGCCGGCGCGTTACTCGGAAGCCAGCCTGGTAAAAGAAATGGAAAAGCGTGGCATCGGTCGTCCTTCGACCTACGCGGCGATCATTTCGACCATCCAGGACCGTGGTTACGTGGCGCTGCACAACCGTCGCTTCTACTCGGAAAAGATGGGCGACATCGTTACCGAGCGTCTGGCGGAGAGCTTCTCCAACCTGATGGACTACGGCTTCACCGCCGGCATGGAAGAGCATCTCGATGACGTGGCCCAGGGCGAACGCGACTGGAAAAACGTGCTCGACGAGTTCTATGGCGACTTCAAGAAGAAACTCGAAGTGGCCGAAAGCCCGGAAAGCGGCATGCGTGCCAATCAACCGGTGATGACCGACATCCCGTGCACCACCTGCGGTCGTCCGATGCAGATTCGTACTGCGTCGACCGGCGTGTTCCTCGGTTGCTCAGGCTACAGCCTGCCGCCGAAAGAGCGCTGCAAGGCCACCGTCAACCTGGTGCCGGGCGACGAAATCGCCGCGGACGACGAGGGTGAGTCGGAGTCGTTGGTGTTGCGTGGCAAGCATCGCTGCCCGATCTGCAGCACGGCGATGGATGCCTATCTGCTTGATGAGAAGCGCAAGTTGCATATCTGCGGTAACAACCCGGATTGCAATGGCTACGAAATCGAAGAGGGCACCTATCGCATCAAGGGCTATGAAGGCCCGAGCCTGGAATGCGACAAGTGCGGCAGCGAGATGCAGCTCAAGACTGGCCGCTTCGGCAAGTTCTTCGGTTGCACCAATGCGACCTGCAAGAACACCCGCAAGTTGTTGAAGAGCGGCGATGCGGCACCGCCGAAGATGGATCCGGTGAAGATGCCTGAGCTGAAGTGCGAAAAGGTCAACGACACCTACATTCTGCGCGACGGTGCATCAGGCTTGTTCCTGGCCGCCAGCCAGTTCCCGAAAAACCGCGAGACCCGTGCTCCGCTGGTGATGGAAATCATCCCGCACAAGGATGAGATCGATCCGAAGTATCACTTCCTCTGCGAGGCGCCGAAGAAAGATCCGGATGGTCTCCCGACTGTGATTCGTTACAGTCGCAAGACCAAGGAACAGTACGTGCAGACCGAGGTTGACGGGAAACCGACTGGCTGGAAAGCGTTCTACGACGGCGGCAAGTGGGCGGTCGAAGACAAGCGTCCGGCAGCCAAGGCTTAACAGCCTGGGGTAATGAAAAGGCCGCATGACCACCCTCGGGTGTTCATGCGGCCTTTTTTGTTTTTGCTGCTTTCTCTGTAGGAGCGAGCCTGCTCGCGAAAAACTCAAGGGCAACACGTTTTTCCAGGATGTACACGTT